>JADLDC010000215.1 GCA_020846885.1 Acidobacteriota bacterium
CGAGTGATCGTTAATCCACGGGCGGACAAGCCGTAGGGCGGCCTTGTCTGGTAATATCTAGGTTTCCGGTTCATGGCCGGGCAAAGACTATGTTGGACCTGAATTTTGTAAGAGAGAATCTCGACAGCGTGCGGCAGGCATTTGCCGACCGCAATTTTCCGGCGGACGGACTTGACCGTTTTGTCGAACTAGATGCCGAGCGGCGGCGCGTGATAGGCGAAGCCGACCGCATTAATCAGCTGCGGAATGCGGCAAGCAAAGAGATCGGCGGGCTGATGCAGTCGGCTAAACGCGACGAGGCTGAGGCAAAGAAGGCCGAGGTTGCCGGATTGAAGGATCAGCAGGCAGAGCTTGAGAAAGCACGTGATGCCGCCGACGCCAAAATGCACGATCTTTTGGCGGGCCTGCCTAATATTCCCGCTGCAGACGTTCCGGTCGGGCCGGACGAGACAGCGAACGTTGAGGTCAGGAAATGGGGCGAGCCGCGGAGTTTCGATTTTGACCTAAAAGACCATGTCGATCTGGGTGAAGCCCTCGGAATTCTGGATCTGGAACGAGCAACCAAGATCGCCGGGTCACGGTTCGCCATCTTGAACGCGGCCGGTGCGCGGTTGGAGCGGGCTTTGGTCAATTTTATGCTGGACATTCATACTACCGCGCATGGCTATACAGAAACGCTGCCGCCGTTCCTAGTCAATCGGACGGCATTGTTCGGCACGAACCAGCTTCCAAAGTTTGAAGAAGATCTATTCCACATCAAGGACGAAAGGGAATTTGCACTGATCCCGACGGCCGAGGTTCCGGTGACGAATTATCATGCCGGCGAGATACTTGAGGCAAAGGATCTGCCGATGTACTACGCCGCCTACACGCCGTGCTTTCGCAGTGAAGCGGGCAGCTACGGCCGCGATACGCGCGGGCTTATCCGACAGCATCAGTTCGAGAAAGTGGAATTGGTGAAATTGAGCTTGCCGGAAGATTCAGAGAACGAGCACGAAAAGCTTACCGCCGACGCAGAACGAATACTTCAATTGCTTGGGCTGCCGTACCGCACCGTCGTGCTTTCAACGGGCGACATGGGCTTTGGGGCCAGGAAGACCTACGATATCGAGGTGTGGCTGCCATCGCAGCAGACGTTCCGCGAGATATCAAGCTGTTCAAACTGCGGCGACTTTCAGGCACGGCGCATGAACCTGCGTTTTCGCCGCGCGGGCGGAGCAAAGCCGGAATATGTCCACACGCTGAACGGCAGCGGCCTTGCGGTAGGAAGAACGTGGATAGCGATCGTAGAGAATTACCAGCAGGCCGATGGAACGGTCACGGTTCCCGAAGTGCTGCTGCCGTATATGAACGGGCTGGACCGGATAGGTTAGCCCAAGCAAAACTACCCGCGGGTTTGTTAATGTATGATCGGCGGCACGCAGGCGACGAGATCTTTAGCCACGTTGGATCACCGTCAATGGGCCAAAATACGTTCGGCCGGCACCTGTCGAGCTGTTTTTGGCTTGCGCTCTAATTGCTTCGTAATTACGATGTAATTATGAAAGCTCAGATCATTCAGATCGGGAATTCTCAAGGCATTCGAATACCGAAAATGATGCTTGAGGAAACGCACCTTGCGGGGGAAGTAGAGTTGGTCGTCCATGACGAAGGGCTGCTTATTCGAAGCCTAAAACGTCCGCGCGGCACGTGGGACGCCGAGTTCAAAGCGGTCGCCGATCACGATGATGACCATCCGCTGGAGGCGAAGCCGAGCGGCAATTTCGATTCGAAGGAGTGGAAATGGTAAACCGCTTTGATGCCTACCTTATCAACCTGGATGAAAAGCTTTCCGCGGACCCCAAGAACACGAGGCCCGCAGTGGTAATTTCGCCAGACGAACTCAACCGCAACCTCGAGACGGTAATTATTGCGCCGCTGGCATCGACCGATGCCCGCTATCCGACACGGATCGAAGTTGATTTCCTCAACGCCGCGCGCTTCGTTATCCTGGACCAAATACGAACGGTCGATAAGAGCCGTCTCGTCAAAAAGATCGGAAACCTCGAACGGCCGGTCCAGCGCAAACTGCTTGACCGGCTGCAGGAGCTCTTTGCGGAGTAGGCCCGGGGTGTTCATTGGCTTCCGGCCTCTTCGTCCGTAACCAAGCTTCGCCTGTTATCCGAGGGTCTTGTCGGCTAGGTCCTGGGCCTCGTCCTTCAGCGTCCGCCCGGCATCGGAGGCGGCTTGCTTTGCATTATCGATGAACTCGGCGGCCGATTCCTGCACTTTATTCACCAGGTTCATGCGCGCTTCGCCCATCAGACGGCCTTCGTACCTTGTCGAAGGCAACGCCATGCCGATCGCTGCGCCCGCCGCCACCGCTAGGGCACCTATTGCCCATGGTTTTTCTTCCAGGTAGTGGTGATAAGTTTCCTGCGCTTTGCTTCCCAACTGCTCGGCCTTTTCTATTGTGCGGTGCGAAAGGTCGGCTGCTCCCGCACGGGTCCTTTCGGCGAGATGCTTTACATTGTCGACGGCTGAACCAGCGGCACGCGAAACGCTGCTAACGGCGGATCCTGCTGTATCCGAGACGGATCCCACCTGCTCTGGCCGTTCGTGTTCGGGCCTGTCAACGGCGAATCGATCGCGGTCCCAGGTTTGGCCTTCGACGCGGTTCAACCGGCGCCGCTGTGTACTTGACCCGTTTCGGCGTTTCGAAAAGCCCTTATAGATCAATAGGCCGGCACCAACGCCGATCAGTGCGAGCGGCAATGGATTTTCTTTGACAGTTTTTCCTATTGCCGAGTTGGATATGTCCCGTCCAGTGTTCTTCATTATTCTTCCTGTGTTCTTCACTAACGCGGCGGCCTTGCCAACGGTGGCGTCATAGACCGTATCTTTTGCCGTTTCGATCGCCTGATTGACCTGTTCCGAAACCTGTTCGGAAATATTCGTCAAACTGAGCTTTCCCTGGATCGCATCGATCGTCTCGCCCATTTCCGCCCGCGTCTCTTTTATCTGAGCCTTTATTTCTTCTGTTTGATCTGCTGCACCGTCGCCGGCTTGGGACAAGGTCTCGTCCCGGCGCTGTGAGATCGCCTCTTCACGCGCTGTGTTCCTTATATCACTTGATCTTTGAGCCATTTTGCATCCTCCTTGACGGACCGGACCGTCTCTCGCGGCGCGAGCTCCATGCTTCGCAGCTTTGCCAAAGCCGAGCTTATAAGAACGTACGAACCTATCCCGATAACGATCGCGACGATCAGTGCCGATGCCCAGACCGGGAGCAGGTACGAAATTAGTGCGACGATCGCCGTTAGCAGCAAAAGCAAAGCTGCGTACCCAACGGCCCCGCCGACGAGTAGAAAGCCGACGTTCCTTCCGGCCTTTGCGGCCTTGTCTGTCATCTCGACCTGGGCGAGCGCTACTTCGTGCCGGATCAAAGCGGACGTTTCCCCCATCAGTTCTGAGAATAGGTCGCCTAAACTGCGTTCATCCTTGACCACTCTTTGCGGTTGTATCACAGTCACCCTCCTTGCCTATACTGGCGATATAACTGCCTGTCCATCGATGTGTCCCCGCGGCGCGGGCGGCGTGGCAGGTTGATCCGAAAGGCCTTCGGTCCCGCTTTTGAGAAACCGGGCCGCGATCAACCCCAAGGCAAAGGCACCACCGATATATACGGCGGGGTTACGTCGCGCAAAATTTTCAAGATCCGTGTACATTTCCCGCACGTTGGTCCGTTCCAAATATCCGGCGGCGTTTTCTATCTTCTTTGCGGCCAACTCACTGTATCTGGCCGTGAACTGGGAGATATGGTCCTGCATCTCCGGCCCGCGCAGATTATCACTGACCTGCCTTACACTGCCCGCGACCGACGCGAGGCCGCCTGATATATCAGTTTTCGTTTCTTCCAATTTCGTTGTGGCTTTATCGGCCGCTACCTCATAGGCTTGTCCCGCAGTTTCTTTTGCCTGGTCATAAATACTTCGGGCGGCGGCAGTCCCAGTCCCAACGGATGAGCCTTTATCTGCTCCGCCAGCCGCCGTGGAGCCGCCACCGGGCCGCTGATTTCCGGCCTTCTCGGCCTCGGTCCATTTTCCGTCAGCTTGTTTCATATTTGCCATTTGTCTTAGTCCCCTTGTTTAAAATTCTTCGCGTACCGACACGTCTCCAGTTGAGCGGAGTGTACGGTTTTCGAATGGTACTTTGTACGCCTGCAAGCACCGTTCCAGCCAATTCGGCGGGAAATGTGTCGATACTATGATCTTCGTTCAACCAGGATAAAAAAAGAATCGGGGAAATCCCCAATTGTATATTCGGGCGGGAGGTTCAATTCCGGGGCCGCTCAGGCTTTGGCTGCATTCCAAAGCTCTTCCATCTCGGCCGGGAGGGCGTCCTCGATCGATCGATCGCGAGCTTTGAGGCCGTCTTCGATAAATTTGAATCGCTTACGAAATTTGCGGTTTGTCTTTTTTAATGCGGTTTCCGGTTCGATGTCGAGGCGCCGTGCCAGATTTACGATCACGAATAGCAGATCGCCTATCTCTTCTTCTATCTCGGCCTTCTCTCCTGACCCGATCGCGGAGCGAAGCTCATTAGCCTCTTCGTCCAGCTTTTCGAATATCTGATCTGTGCTCTCCCAGTCGAAACCGACCTTCGCGGCCTTTTTTGAGATCTTCAGTCCCTCAAGCAGGCCCGGAAAGTGTACGGGCACATCGTCAAGCAAGGATTCATGCTGCTTCTCCGGCTTACCGGATGCCTTTCGCTCGTTCGCTTTGAGCTGGTCCCAGTTATCGAGCACGTCCTGCGCCCGTTCGAGCTTTTCGTCGCCGAAAACGTGCGGGTGTCGTAAAATGAGCTTTTCCGCAACTCCTTTTGCCACATCATCGATCGTAAAATCACCGCGTTCCGCGGCGATCGTCGAATGGAAAACGACCTGAAGAAGCAGATCACCAAGTTCCTCAACAAGATGCTCGGTATCGCCCGTTTCACCCGCCGCGTGGATAGCGTCAAATGTTTCGTAGGCTTCCTCCAGCAGGTACTGCGACAGAG
>JADLDC010000216.1 GCA_020846885.1 Acidobacteriota bacterium
ATTACACGCCGTTCGGCCGCTCGCTTCAGCGGGATTATTCGAACGGTTCGATCTATGAATACTATTCTCACACTGACCCGACCGGTGCGGACGCCAAACCGAAACCGGCCGGCCAGGCGGTGACCACCCCCGATGGACGCGTCCTTTACGGCGGCCGCGGCATCGAGCCCGACGTTGTTGTGAAACCGGCTGAGAACGGCACGCTTCGATTCAGGATAAACGAGGCAGCGTTCTATTTTGTCCGGCAGCTTGTTGCCGGCAAGATCGCGGGATTTGAGAATTACAAGATCGACAAGCAGGATTTTCGGCTCAGCTTTCCGCAGGGAAGTTTGAATGTCGATGATAAGCTGATGGCCGCATTCCGGCAGTACGCGGTAGCGCTGAAAGATTCTGGCCTTACGGCAGAGAATATCAACGGACTCCTCGACCACGCACGCACCCGTGTTCGCGAAGAACTGGCAACCGCGACGCATTCAAGCGAGGCCGGATCGCAGGTCTTGCTTGAGGTCGATCCGCAGATCTTGAAGGCGATCGAGGTTATGCCGGAAGCGAAACGGCTTTCCGGCCTGCCGATAGCAAAGAACTAAAGCTGCGCTTTTCTCGATGCGGGGACGAACTCAATTCGGGTTCGTCTTTTGCTTTTGCCGTTCATTCTGCCGGCGCCGGGCGCGGCTTCTCTCACGCGGTTCTGCATTTTCAGGATTTTCATTTAAACTAGTTGTGGCGTTTTTTCTATGTATAAGCAGATAGGTATTTTAACGGGCGGCGGGGACGCTCCGGGGCTGAATGCGGTTATACGGGCGGCCGTAAGGACCGCGATCGGTGAGTTTGGAATGTCGGTCGTCGGCATTGAGGATAGTTTTGAGGGAATTCTCGGTGAAACTCACACTCAAAAACTCACGCGAAAGGCCGTAAGCGGGCTTTTGCCGCAAGGCGGCACAATACTCGGAACACGCAACCGCGGCAGCTTTGTAAAAATGGTGGACGGCGTGCCGTTCTTTCCGGAAATGCCGATCGGCGAGGCACTTGCCAATCTCGACATTCTCGGCATCGAGGCCCTCATCGTTCTTGGCGGCGAGGGCACGTTGGCGATAGCTCAACAGTTTCACAATCGGGGATTTCCGATCATCGGCGTTCCGAAGACGATCGACAACGACCTGGCCGCCACCGAACTGACGTTCGGCTTTATGACCGCGATCGACATTGCGACCGAGGCACTCGACCGTCTGCACACGACCGCCGCGTCACACGACCGCGTGATGGTATTGGAAGTAATGGGACGGCATACCGGCTGGATAGCATTGCAGTCCGGGCTTGCGGGCAGTGCGGACGTAATTCTGATACCTGAGATACCGTTCTCGTTCGAATCGGTCGCGCAAAAGGTGCTTGCCCGCGAAAAAGCGGGCTCTCGGTTTACGAACATCGTCGTGGCCGAAGGTGCGATGGAGATCGGCAAGTCTGAGATATACTCCGATGAAAAGGAGCTCCGGCTTGGCGGCGTAGGCGATTATGTCCGAAAACGCGTCGAGGAAATGACGGGGAAGGAATCGCGGTGCGTTGTACTTGGACATCTTCAACGCGGCGGCAGCCCAAATGCATTTGACCGAATGCTTGGCACAAATTTCGGGGCATGCGCGGTCCGTGCGCTCGCAAGCGGCGAGACCGGGAAGATGGTTGCTCTTCAGGCAGGGACGATCATAACGGTACCGTTATCAGAAGCTTGCGCGAACATCAAGACAGTTGCCGTTGACGGACAGCTTGTCCGTACGGCCCGCGACATTGGTATTTCGTTCGCCGCGCCGAAAGAGCTAAGGCCGGACGATTAAAAGCCTTTTGCAAACCGCGGCATCAGCGAATTACTCGCAAACCGTAACCGAGAAGAGCGGAAACAGCCGCCCGCGTATTATAATTTGTTAAATTATGGAAGCTGTTAAGAAAAAACTAAAAGACGAGCTTGAAGCCCTTGAGGAGGAACTGCATTTCAAGCTCCCCAAAGAGATCCAGAAGGCCAGGGAATTTGGCGATCTTCGCGAAAATGCTGAATACAAGGCCGCAAAGGAACGCCAAACAATAGTGCAGGCACGCATCAGCCAGCTCCAGCAGCGGCTGATCGAGGTCGATTCGATCGACGTTTCAAAGATCCCGACCGACCGTATTGCCTATGGATCACGCGTCGTTCTGTTCGATCTGGAAAAAGAAGAAAAGGTCACGTATAAACTGGTAACGTCAGAAGAAAGCGATCCTGAGAACGGCCTGATCTCGACCGTATCACCTATCGGCCAGGCCCTTATGGGCCGCGAAGAGGGCGACGAGGTCAAAGTAAAATCCCCAACCGGCTGGCGGACGTTCGAGATCGACCGCGTGACGACGATCCATGAAGATGGCAGTGAGTAGGTGCTCAGTACTATAGCTTCGATTTGCAAGATCATGATGCTTGATTTACATACTCCACAGGCTGTAAGACTTTTTCCAACCGAGCGGCAAAAGCTCTACAATCGGCTGGAGAAAAAATTTGAGACCTCGTCGAAATTAAATCGGCAAGGTGTCAGTTTTCAGGCGAGCAAAACGTCACCCATCTATCGTTGGGTTAAATACAAGGAAGGATTTTCAGCGGAACTCGTCAAGTACTTTCTCTCAGAATATTCGAAGAAGCCGGGGAGGTTACTCGATCCGTTCGCAGGCTCGGGAACCACTCTTTTCGCGGGGCGCGAACTTGGATGGGAATCACATGGCATCGAATTGTTGCCTGTGGGTACTTTTATCGTGAAGGCGCGTGAATCGATAGCCAGTTTGAAACCTGTCCAACTCACGGAGTTTGTAAACTCAATTCCAAAACAGCTTCAAGGGTTTGAGGGAAGCGAGCGGAAAATCGAGCACATTTCAATTACGAAAGATGCGTTTCCCGAGGAAACAGAGCATCATCTAAATCGGTATCTTTCGTTCTGTGAGACCGTGGAGCCTGAACCGCTTCAAACAACCTTACGTCTCGCTGGCCTTGCAGTACTTGAGGACATTAGCTTCACGAGAAAGGATGGGCAATATTTGAGATGGGATCATAGGTCGAATAGGACTCTTTCAGGCAAATTGTTCGACAAAGGGAGAATATATTCGTTCGATGAGGCAATCACCAAAAAGTTGAATCAAATTGTCGAAGACTTGGCAGATACGAGGACACCATCCTTATTTGAAGAGTTAAACCCCATTCCGAACGTCGCAAAAGCCATCAATATTATTGAAGGTTCATGTCTAAAAGAGCTTTCATGTTTTCCCGAAGGATACTTCGATTTTACGGTAACTTCTCCACCATATTGCAATCGGTACGATTACACGCGAACTTATGCTCTGGAATTGGTCTATCTAGGCCTGGGCAATAACGATGTCCGACAACTTCGCCAGACAATGCTCTCGTGTACAGTTGAAAATAAAGACAAGATTGAATCCTTACGGCAATCCTACAACACCATCGACAAGGCCGGGGTTTTTGAGCGCATTCTTCGAATTTATGAGTCGTCCGACGCTATGGACGAGGTCAATACAATCCTCTTGGCATTAAATGCTCAAGAAAAACTTAACAATAGTAACATTCCAAGAATGGTTAAGAATTATTTCCTCGAGCTTTGTTTCGTAATTTACGAGCTCGCGAGAGTAACACGAAGTGGCGGTTACTGTGTGATGGTTAACGATAACGTGCGATACGGAGGTGAAGAAATTCCGGTGGATTTGATACTTTCCGAGTTTGCCGAAGGATTTGGGTTTGAAATCGAAAAGATTCTTGTTTTGCCAAGAGGAAAGGGAAACAGTAGCCAACAGATGGGAGTTTATGGCCGCACCGAAGTACGCAAGTGCGTTTACGTATGGCGAAGAAAATAAACAATGATCTGGTAAGGCTGACTGTTGATGATCTATTGACGTCTCGGGATGAAACGCGAGCTGGTTTTATTGCGATGGCCCTAGAGAAGAACCTCATGGCGTCTCAGTACGTTGAAGAAGCGAAGGCCTTAAGGGTTTTTGCCCGTCAGGCAGGAAACCCTCGTGATCTGCTTGCAATAAAAGGCGTTAGACAAGGACTTCTCGCCGCATCGGGGCTTTCGAATAAATCGTTGACATGGTTGAGAGACGAAGACAAGGACAAAGCGATTCTTGGTTTGATCGAAACCTTTCTGGAACCTGCGGGATCGAAGTTCGCGGATGAACTTGTATATAGGTACCTACTCACCAAAGGCGATGCCCTTGGTGGCAGCGCAAGAAATCTAGCCGGAACTCTGGGCGATAGGAAATTTCTGCGGTTCCTAATTTCGGTGCTTTCACTCGCCGGTATCGAATATTCGTGGAAAGAACGTAAGACAAGGAAATGGATTGCAGGGCCGGCCGAGGATACAAATGTTGAACAGCTTTTGAACGCGCTTCACTGGCACACAGATGGAAAAGATAGGCTTCTGCTAAATAATGTAAAAGTACCGCTGATCAATAAGAATGTTGACCTAGTGCTGCTTGATGCCAAAGCCGCCGACTGGCAAGAAACCGATCGTTCTCTGTTGATTCAAAACTCGAGATATGTCGCTATAGGAGAATTAAAAGGCGGGATCGATCCTGCTGGAGCGGATGAACATTGGAAAACGGCTGATACAGCATTGACGCGATCCCGAACTCATTTTCAGAGCCAACGATTGATCCCTCCAACTTTTTTTATTGGTGCGGCAATCGAACGCAGTATGGCTGTTGAAATCGTAGGGCAGCTTGAGAAAGGGATTCTGAGCAGAGCGGCGAATTTAACGAAGGACGACCAGCTTGCATTGGTTTGCGAATGGCTGGTTAATCTATAGCGAAACAGAATGTTAGGTGAAAGCATCGGACGCGGAGCTATGCGTATCATCAGTGCGATGGTGCGCGGGCTTGCGTCGGCCGGGGTTCATCCGAACATTCTTACTACAATAGGCGTTTCAATAAATATCGGCTGCTGCGTGCTTTTTGGCTTCGGCCACTTTTTTTGGGCCGGGATCGTTCTTATCGTGGCGAACCTGTTCGATATGCTTGACGGGAACGTGGCGCGGCTTACCGGCAATGTCACCAAATTCGGAAGTTTTCTTGATTCATCGCTTGACCGTCTTTCGGACATGGCCGTTTTTCTGGGGATAATGATCTTTTATGCCGGGAATTGGCCCCAGCACTCACTGCTGAACGTTGCTCTTGCCGGCGTCGGGATGATCGCTTCGGTTATGGTCAGCTATACGACCGCCCGGTCCGAAGGGCTTGGCGTAAAAGCGAACGTCGGTTTTTTGCAGCGGCCTGAGCGGGTCGTTTTGCTTATCATCGGAGCTCTTTCGACGTGGGACTGGAATTCCGATAATTTCCTGTTCAACCGAATGCCGCAAGTGCTTTGGGTGCTTGCGGTCGGGTCGGTCTGGACGCTGATCCACAGAATGTATTTTATTTGGGGTGAGTTCAGGCGGTTGGAAGGAGCGTCAACGGCAGGTGATTGAATGGCTCAGCGAATTTTGGCAGTCTCTTACGCTCGACCGTGTTCTGTTCGGGGTGGGCCTGTTCATCGTATCGCTGCTTGTCAGTGCTCTGGTCGTTGCGGTCGTGATAGTTAAGATACCGGCAAACTATTTCAGCTCGCATTACCAGCAGGATTTTTTGCCGAATAGTTCATGGCTTACGCGTTGGGGTGTGGTCATAGCAAAAAATGTGGTCGGGGCCATTCTTGTACTTGCCGGAATCGTAATGCTGATCGGGCCGGGACAAGGCGTACTGACCATCTTGATAGGCCTTATAATGCTTGATATTCCAGGAAAGCGGCCGCTGGAGGCGCGGATAATAAAGCGGCCAACGATCCTTGCCGCCGCAAACGCATTGCGGGCCCGATATGGCAAAGAGCCGCTGATACTTGATTGAATATGGGGTTGTTTAGTTTTCTGAGACGAAAGAAGAATGATCCATTCGAGAGCCGCCGCGAAGAACTGCTCAAGGTCGGCCGGATCACGGACGGCGTTATTGTTGACACTGAAACCCGGCCGAACGGCGATGAGGTCGTTTTTTATGTTTATTCGCTGAACGGTGTTGACTTTGAATCGTCTGAGCTGCTGACCGAAGAGCAACGCCGCGACCCGCTGAAGTTTGCTCCCGGTGCAAAGGTCGGTGTCCGGTACGATCCAAAGAATCAGGGAAACTCCGCTCTGGCGTAGAACAGGCTGTCGGCCGGCCCTACCTCGAAATCTAAACGCACCACAGCAGCCCTCACAGGCTGCCGTACATTGGCACATGTTCAAAAAGATCCTAATAGCCAACCGAGGTGAGATCGCGTGCCGCGTGATCCGCGCCTGCCGCGAGATGCGGATAGGAACGGTTGCCGTTTATTCTGACGCGGACCTGGACGCTCTTCACGTTCGCATGGCCGATGAGGCATACCGTGTCGGCCCGCCGCCGTCCGCCGAAAGCTATCTGCGGGGCGACAAGATCATCGAGGCGGCAAAGCGGGCCGGGGCCGAAGCGATCCATCCCGGCTACGGGTTTCTTTCTGAAAATGCGGGATTTGTCCGGCTTGTCCGCGAAAGCGGCCTCACTTTTATCGGCCCGCCGGCCGAGGCAATGGATGCAATGGGCGGAAAGATGTCCGCCCGGCGGATCGCGATCGACGCTGGCGTTCCGGTAGTTCCAGGCACGACCGAACCGCTTGAGGACATCGACGAAGCCCGCAAGGTGGCGGCAGAGGTCGGTTATCCGGTCATGCTTAAAGCCTCGGCCGGCGGCGGCGGAAAAGGAATGC
>JADLDC010000217.1 GCA_020846885.1 Acidobacteriota bacterium
AACGCCTTCAACTATCGGATCGGCAAGTTCTTCTGGGGTTTCACCTTCCGGGAGTTCTTCTTCGGTCTTGTTCATTCCTTATCGCGGACAGGCGGAACTTGTCACCGAAGTATCTTACGGCTTTCGCGATGGGAAAAACAAAAGAACGAGAGTGATTTAGCAGATCAGGGCCAGGCTCCTGTTTCGTGAATTTGCGTATCTTCCTTCGTGTGTTTCGTGGCGGCGAAGCCGGGGCCGGGTCCACGAAACGCACAAAACAAGACACGAAGATCCACAAAACAAGACACGAAGATCACGAAACAGATCTCTTGATGGGAATAAAAAAGGCCGTCTTTGCGAACGGCCTTGGAGGATCAGTTATTTATTAGGTTCAGCTGCCGAGCTGTGCTCCGGCGGGATATGAGATGCGTGTTTTTGCCAGCCTTGCATTCAGCGGGACCTCATCGTATGCCATCGCGGCCGGGCCGCCGAAGTAGCTTTGGATGATCGAGACATAGTTATTTTGGAACCTGCGGAACCGCGATACGCTGCCGCGCTGGTTGAAAATAACGAAAAGCAGCTTTCCGTTGCGGGTGTTGATCTCACCGCACAGGGCACTTGCTCCGCCGTCGGTGCGGCTAAGCGTTCCTGTTTTTCCGACAACGCTGCCCATAGCAAAATCAGAATCAAACCGGTTCTCAAGCGTGCCTTTGTCAACACCGGCGACGGGCATGATGTCGGCAAAGGTCATGCGATAGCCGGCAAGTTCGCTTCGCAATGTTTGCAAAAGCTTCATCATCGCTCTGGGTGTTACACGATTGATGCCCAGTCCGCTTGAGGTCTGGAGCGAAAACTCATCGGCCGGAACACCGGCATGCTGCTGAACAAGCCGCGCCACCGCGTAGGGCCCGCCGACCATCTCGCCTAAGCGTTCGGCTATAAAATTATTCGAATAGCAGAGCGTTGCCTTGAGAATATCCCGCATTTTTGCGGATTCGTGCGAGAAGAGAAGGTTGACGTTGCCGGGCATCGGCTGAACATAGACCGAGCCGGTAAAAGCGACGCTTGGCACCGGCATATCCGGCGTAAAGCGTCCAGAATTAACGAGATAGCTTGCCCAGGCGTTATTTGCCGAAGCCGATCGTTTCGCCGCGTCGAGCGTCGCGAACAAGGACCTGCTCGAACCGCTGGCCGAACCGGAATGGTTCATCGCAAAATTGTCAGTGACGATAAGATCGCCTTTGACATTGCGGATGCCCATTTTGTTCAGCTCGCTGGCGAGCCTGACGGCATGCTCATAGCCGAATACCGGATCTCTGCCGGAAACATACAAATTTCCATGGATGGTGCCGGTCGCCTCTTCATACGACCCGTCGGTCCACACGCCGGTTGAAAAGCGGTACTCAGGGCCAAAGGTCTTAAGTACGGCAAAGGCGGTCGCGACCTTGACGTTCGAGGCCGGGTTAAAAGGTGTGTCGGATGCGCTGTCAACGATCACATCGCCCGAAAGGGATTGGACGAGGACGCCCGAGTAACCCGGGATCTCAACTTCCGCCAACGCCGGAATAGCCGACTTTATCAGGCTGCCAGATGCTGCCGAGGCTGCGATTGCGTTCGTCGGGGACGAACTGCCGGTCTTTTTTATGAGAGACGCATCAGCATCGGGGCCCGATTCGCGTTGGACCTGGATGTCCTGGAGAAACGGCCGCGTACTCTGGCCAAAGGCCGCCGCCGAAAAGAATACGGCAAAGACGGCTAGAGAAGGCCAGGCGGCAATTTTTCTTACGATCGCTCTCATTCCTTAGTTTTTTCGGGCCAGGTGGTGAACCTTTTGCGGGAAAGCCGGTTTGGGCATCCACGAGTATACCACATTTATCGCCCTAAATTTCAACCCCTCTGAAACCTCGATATTTCCTGCATAATAGGTGAACAGGCAACAATTCGATGAATTCTATAGCTCTCCGGATGTCAGCAATTTAAAAACTGCTTATAGTTACCATCCAAATCTCTTATACGTATAATTGACCGCTTTTGATCCGGTCTTTTGCGTGGTGAAAAAATAAATTCGTTGACACGGTATGGCGACGTTCCTAAAATTGCATTTACATCATGCCGAAGCCGCTTTCCAACACAGTAAATATCGAAGAGATACAAAGAGTTCACGCTGAAAACCGGAAAAAGATCCGCGAACGCCTGGCGGAGTTCGAGTCAGTATGGATGAACGGTACGGATGCCCGGATCTGGGAGGAGATGGTCTATTGCTTTTTTACGGGCGGATGTTCGGCAAAAATGGGGCTTCGATCGGTCTCGGCGGTTCAGGGCCTGCTTGAGAACGGCGGGCAGCCCGAGATCGCAGAGGCGCTGGCGGGCGTGCACCGCTATCCGAATGCCCGGTCACGTTACGTTGTCCAGTCGCGTGAATTTTTGCGGGAACATTGCGGAATGCGGCTGCGGGCAAAACTGGAAAGCTTTGATTGCGGCTTTGAACGGCGCGATTGGCTGGCCAGGGAAAAAGGGATCAAGGGCCTTGGTTATAAAGAGGCGAGCCATTTTCTGCGGAATATCGGTTTTAGCGGTTACGCGATCCTTGATAAGCATGTTTTGCGATGCCTTCACGAACTGAAAATAATTGATGACCCAAAGCCACCAAATACGCGTGCAAGGTATCTAAGGGTTGAAGAAAAGCTCAAACAATTAGCAAAGACTGCGCAGATCGATTTTGATGAACTTGATCTCGTCCTTTGGTCAATGAAAACGGGCGAGATATTAAAGTGATCTTTGGTCCCCCGGCGGATCTGGGAGTATTTGGTATGAGAGATAATTCTCCGGGCACCGTCCTTTCCCCTAAATGCGGACGTCTGTATTCTCTTGCCGCCATCACGGTAATGCTCCTGTCCTTATTTGGAGGAGCGGCACATGCATCGGCGAATGTATCCGATGTGCAAAAGCTCGACACCGCGGAATCGCGGCGGCTTCTCAAGCTGGCCGAAAAGCTGGTCAGAAAGGGCGATCTTGTCCAGGCGGAGCAGACGCTGCAAAAGGCGATCGAGGCCGCGGGTGCCGATTCGCTTCCAAAACTTCGGCTTGCCCAGCTTTATATAAGGCAGCGGCGTTATACAGACGCTTACAATATCAGCTTCGCGATAGCAAAGGCGGAACCAAAGAACGCGTATGCGTTTGCCGTGCTCGGTACCACGATGCTGAATGTTGGACGCTTTAGCGATGCCCGGATACTGTTCTACACGGCATTGACATTGAGTAAGAAACAGCCGCTTGCGTGGGCGGGCTATGGGCTGCTGGAGTTTTACGAGAACAATGTCGAGGACAGCTTGAAGAATTTGGCCCAAGCGGTCAACCAGGACCCGGACGAACCGGATTACCTGTTCGCCTATGCGCAGGTTGCCGCACGGGCCGAGAAATATAAGGAAGCGGCTGTGGGCTATCGCCGATTTCTGGCCGCCTCTAAAGATACGGACGACGAGCGGCGGGCGCGGATCAAGGGTGTTATCAATTTTCTTACATTCCTCGGCCAGCGTGAATCTCTTTACTCGTTGAGCGGCGAAAAGAAGACGACGGTCCCAATTGATCTGGTTGGGAACCGGCCGGTCATCAAGCTTAAGCTAAATAACCGCGACGAGCCGCTGAACTTCGTGCTTGACACAGGATCGGGCATTTCGGTCATCTCCGAAGAAACGGCCAAAAGGCTCGACATTGATCCGGTCACAAAAGGCGGTTTTGCGAAAGGCATAGGCGGCGACGGAAAGTTTGAGATAATTTACGGCTTTGTCCGCGAGGTCGAGATCGGAGACATTGAGATAAGGAATGTGCCGGTTTACATCCGGCGGTTCCATTCCGGCGCTCACCAGGTTGACGGCTATATCGGCCTTTCGCTAATTTCAAAATTTCTCACGACGCTCGATTACGGAAATCTGACCTTTGCGCTTGAGCGGACTCCTGATACGCCGCCGGCCGATGACCCGAACAGCAAATCTTTGCCGCTAAGGCTGACCTCCAGCGGTTTCTTGAGCGGCGAGGTGCAGCTTGCGGGTGTTGAAGCACCGTTGAATTTTATTGTTGATACCGGAGCGAGCGTTTCGGTGATCTCGGACGAAGTGGCAAGCCTTGAATCGGTCAGCCCGTTCGCAAGCGCCGAAAAAATGCGTGTTATCGGCTCGGCCGGCGTGACGGAAGGCGTACCGTCATACCTGCTGCCCAGCGTCACGTTCGGCCCGCATTCAAGAAAGGACATTACGGCGATCGCTCTCGACCTTGATATGATAAATGAGGCATCGGGGTTTGTTCAGGCCGGCATTCTGGGTGGAAATTTTCTCAGGAACTACCGAATGACGTTTGATTTCAAGAACTCAAGAGTTACGTTCTTTCCGCTTGACCCCGAGCGATAGTTCGCCGAACCGGCCACCGGCGGCGATCCAACATTTGTGAAGCTTAGCCTTTATCTTGAAACTTCCGTCATCGGGGCCTATCTCGACAATGGAGACCCGTTTAGGCGGGATCTGACCATCCGCTGGTTCGAACACGAGCTTTCTGAGTATCGGCCGTTTACTTCGATACTTGTTCAGCGTGAACTCGAACGCATTGACGAACCGCACCGTACCGGATATCTCAAGATCATCAAGGACCTTGAAAGATTGGAGCTTGCGGAAGAGGTTGCGATTCTTGCTGAAGGATATATCTCACGCGGGATATTTCACCGAAAGTTCATTGCCGACGCGATCCATGTTGCGCTCGCTTCATTTCATAAGATCGATTATCTGGTCACGTGGAATTTTGGTCACATTGCGAATGTGCGGCGGCAGGCCCGCGTTCGGCTGTTCAACACCGCTGCAGGGTTCTTTTCGCCGACGATCGTTACACCGGAATTCCTGGTTCATAGCTGATCCGGAACAGATCTCATCCTGGATGTTCTTGACTACCACCCGCCAACCCGTCACCATCTAACATGCAGGTATGTACCGACGCCCGAAATTTTTAGAGGTCCTGATCAAGATCCGCGAAGAGATGGCACGCGAAGCGGACTACGATACCGATCTTTTCGCGGAAATGGTGCGGTCCGGGCAAAGCTCAGCGGAAACGGCCTCACACCCGCCGGCAGAGGCTGAAACGAATGGGGCAGGACGGGAACGCCCCATCGGCGCGCGCAAAAAATGATGCACATACTTCGCGGATGAATGTCCGGGCCGCGGGCCATTCGTGAACTTTCTTGAGATCGGGCGTCAATACTGATCTAATACCTCTATCGGCGCCGTGCCGATCGGTTTCACCCTTTTATTCGGATGATTCGATACCTGATCTCGATCACCTTCATAGGTGCGGTGATTGCCGCGTCAGGATACTTTTTTTTCCGCGAATACTGGGAGCATCGGTACGATGAACTGATCGCGCGGCAGGCCCGCGTGTATAACATAGATCAGCGGTTGGTTTGGAGCCTGATCTATGAGGAAACGTGGTTCCGGGCCTGGAAGATCGGTGGGGCCGAGGAAGTCGGGCTAATGCAGGTCACGCCGGCCGTTGCCCGGGAATGGGCGAAAGAAACGGGCCTCCGCGAGTTTGAACGCGAGACGTCCGAAAATGTTATTGCGTTTTTGAGCGATCCGGAACGGAATATCCAGGTCGGCTGCTGGTATTTCGAAAAACTGCGCGAACGCTATCGCGGGCTGCCGGCCGAAACCGCCATGACCCTTGCCGCCTACAACGCGGGCCCAAGCCGGGTTGATGAATGGGTGCGAGGCGGCGACATGCGAACGATGACCGAACCGGAATTCCTTTCGCGTGCTGCCATACTTTCTACGCGCATCTATGTGGCGTCGATCCTCGACCGGTACCGCTCCGGGCCGCAAACAAGCTGACCGTTCTCGCGCATCTCAATGAAGATCCTTGCAGCAGACCATGTTTTGCCGATATCGTCGGGGCCGATCGCCAATGGTGCCGCGGCTATGGACGATGGCCTCTTGAGGGCGGTCGGGGCACGGGATGAGGTTGCGGCAATGTTTCCCGACGCACCGATCGAAGATCTGGGTGCGGCGGCTATCGTGCCGGGATTTGTTAATTGCCATTCGCATTTGGAGTTGACCGCGATGCGCGGTGCGCTGGATAGTGTCGAGCATGATTTTCGGTCGTGGCTGCTAAAGATAAATGAACTGCGTGCGGCGATGTCCGACGGAGATATCGAGGCCGCGGCACTTGCCGGAGCATTGGAAGGTGCGGCGGCGGGCGTTACGTGTTTTGGCGATATAGGGCGAAACGGCACCGCGGGTGTGCGGGCGCTTAAGCGGGCCGGCCTTCGCGGCATCGTTTTTCAGGAAACAAATTTCTCACCTGACAATCGAACTGCCGATATTGATTTCAAGGCGCTGGGAGAAAAATATGAAGCTCTGTGTGCCGAGCAAAGCGAACTGGTCAAGATCGGCATTTCGCCGCATTCGCCGTACACCGTCGGTTCGCGGTTGTTTGAGCTGATCGCGCAGTACGCAATTATCAATCGTATTCCGTTGTCGATCCACGCGGCCGAGTCCGCCGACGAGCACAGCCTGATGGCACGCGGCGAAGGCCTGTTCACCGAGTTTTATGAGCGCTTTGATCTGGAGTGGCACTCGCCTCACTGTACCTCGATCGAATATCTTGAACGGCTTGGCGTGCTATCGACCCGGCCGCTGCTTGCCCATTGCGTCACCGTCTCAGACAGCGATATCGCCCGCATCGCCGCAAACAGGGCCGCGATAGCACATTGCCCCAAATCGAACGCAAAATTCGGCCACGGGTATGCACCGTTCGAGAAGTTTCTTAACGCCGGGATCGCGGTCGGTTTAGGAAGTGATTCGGTCGCCAGCAATAACGTTTGTGACCTGCTCGAAGAATCGCGCTTTGCCGTGCTGGCCGCGCGAAACCATTCTCAATGCGGAAGCCAGGCCGATGGCGGAAGCCCGCACGAAGTAAGGGCTCATTCTTTTCTCAACGCCAAACAAGCCCTCGAAACCGCAACACTCGGCGGTGCCAAAGCCCTCGGCCTCGACCACATGATCGGCACGCTCGAACCCGGCAAACGAGCCGATATTGCCGTCATTTCTGTTGGGCATCCGGCTCAACAGCCAGTTAACGACATCGAAGCCGCACTTGTGTTTTCTTCGAACGCGCGAGATGTGAAAATGACGATGGTTGACGGCGTGG
>JADLDC010000218.1 GCA_020846885.1 Acidobacteriota bacterium
CAGAGTTTCCCGCCCGTATCGAATAGAGCGTGTTGTTGTAAAAATACAGTTTGCCTTTTCGATAATTCGGCTCGTCGCCGCTGTCGCCGCCGTAATGGACGGCCTGATTGTTGCCGCCGTCCTGCTTGATCAGGATGTTCCCATAGACAAAGGTTTTGCGATACTCGGGAGCATTGCGAATGATCGAGCTGTCTTCGCCGTCAACCAGATCAAGATTACGGTTGCCGCCTTCGATCCAGTTATAGCGAACAACAAGCCCGGCGGACCTGTCTTTCAAATTGACACCGGGAGCACCCGACCGGAGCGGGCCGAACCGATTGTATTGAAATGTTATACCGTAGGCGGCCGTGTAATTATTATGTTGATAAATGCTGCCGGAAACGCCGTTGTCAAAGATGTAGTTCCCTTCGACGAGGATGTTCTTTGAAGCGGCATCATCGCTCGACGCGACAAAAAAGCCGTTCGCGCTGTCGTGGATCAGGCAGTTGCGGACAGTGATATTCTCGCCAAGTTCGACAAAGATCGACGAAGCCGACGTGGAATAGGTCTGCTGGGCGCCCGAATCGTCCGTGAAAGTATAGCTAGGATGGCCGCTGCGGATGTCGAGATTCTCGATAACGATGTTCGCGGCAAGTGTGCTGTCCGGTACGTTCGAGCCGCCGATCTTTATCACACCGCGGCTTTCGCTCCAGAAATTAAGCCCCGGCGCGGTTACAGCATTGCGGCCGTCGATCACCGGCAGCTCGCCGTTCGGCCCGGGAACACCGCGAACCGTGATCGGCGCCGCGGGTGTTCCGCTTCGGCCGATCACCCATTTTTCCGCATAGCCTTGGGCCCGCCAATAGATCAGCACCGTGTCGCCGGGCTGCAAAGTGGCCCACGGCACCTCTCCGATCGTGTCCATCGCCGTTCCCGGCTTTACCTCATAAACCGCCGCCGAAACGGAAACGCCCGCCCCCGCAACAAACATCAGCGCAGCAAATAGTAAGTGCTTCATTCTGGATACATTCGTCGAGTGGGCAGATCTCTATGAACAGCGATCCGTGAGAAACGGGGGGTCTCTATAATCTAATAGATTAAGAATCGAATGCCAATTCCATTGAAGGTCAATGTGCAGTCCTAGCGGAGTGTACCAGATGGTCTGGAAGTAGTTCTTGCGGTTCTCTGACTCTTTCGCGAACTTTGTGTCCCCCCTTTGAGGCCTTTGTGTTAACGGCTTTTTCTTAGGCAAAGCTCACCAAGTTGAAGACACAAAGAGCACAAAGGTACTTACGATCCAACTGTTACAGTCCACTAGTGCAGTTTCATGAAACGAGCTAAGAAGATCGTGAGTTCACAAGGCCAGCTAAGATCTCAGCCGCTTCAAAAATCGATGAGTTTAATGCCTTCTTCAGCAAGATTAGCGGCATTTGCGCCGATATAGGCCGGTCGCTCTCGATCGTTGTGTATGGATCTCACTTGCCAAGGTAAAAGAATCGTAATATCGTCGGCCTGACCCTAAGGCTGACCCTGGTTTTTCTGCGTATGATGTTTTTCTGATTTTTTGTAGGCCTGACCCGGTTGATTTTTTAATAATTGGGAAACTATGGATTATAAAAAGGTCGTCGATTTGATTGATGCGAACCGAGGTAAGGTGGATTTTGGTGCCTTTGGAAGTGGAGTGGATGATATCTGGATCGAAAAAGCACAGAAACGCCTGAGAGTTCGCTTTCCCCCTTCTTTTGTTTGGTGGCTCAAAAACTACGGCGGTGGCGCAATTGATGGAGATGAAATCTTCAGCGTTTATGAGATGGATTTCGATTCCGTCGTTGGTGGAGATATTGTTTACATAAATGAGCTGTACCAAGAGAAAGGCTTTGCCACTCCGGGCGAGCTTTTCATTCAGAAGAGTGATTTTGGCGAAGACTATTACATCGACCTGAATCAGATCGATGATAGGGCTGAGAGTCCGATTTATGTTGCACCTCCCGGAGTAAAATATGCTGAGGATTTTCTCCACTTTCTGGAGAAAAAAATTAATGAGCAATGAGTAATAGCGTTGGAACAAGAACAACCTGGAATACTTCCGAGCCCTAGCGTCACTATGAAAATCGAACCTTTACGACAATTGATGGATGACTGGGAAGATCCCGATATAACCAAATACTACATTGCTTGCGTGCTCGGGCTGTTTGCATATGACGCGGATTTCGTGGAATTCAGGAAGCAAAAGCAAATTTTTTGGACGGTTAATCCCACAGGTATCGTATTGGATGAAATAACACGCATACTCGTTTCGCACAAATTCCTGGAGTTCGACGACCAAGAGTCAAAGTTTCGTTGGCGTAATTAGGTGAGGAGAACTCCCGACGAGGAGCGAATTATTGCATTTGCGTCGTACGGGGATCCTCGGAAGGTTAGACCCGCCAGAAGGCAGGCGGTAGCGTGCTCATTAATGTGGGATGACCACATTGGGGATTTGGATGCGAATCTCAGTCGCCGCTCCAAATTGCCCAGCGGGCCTCAAGGTCAAAGAATCGTAATATCGTAGGCCTGACCGCTATGAGTTTTCGGCAGCAGTAGCATCCGAAA
Organism: Acidobacteriota bacterium; assembly: GCA_020846885.1. Classification (GTDB taxonomy): domain Bacteria; phylum Acidobacteriota; class Blastocatellia; order Pyrinomonadales; family Pyrinomonadaceae; genus OLB17. The sequence continues at coordinate 2,572 of JADLDC010000218.1, forward strand.
TACGACCGATCAACGAGCAATCGACTTCCGAGTGCGAAAGGCCAAGAAAATTGTGATCATCGAGAGTACAGCAGGCGAACCAAAAATCGCGGCCCCTTTCAGGCCAGCAAAAACAGCGTAATGGAGAGAGGCGAGCGTGAAGACCACGACTATAAAGGCGCCGCCCGCTATGATAGGAATTAATGCATACGGACTTCGGCCTTTGGCATGGATAACTGAGCCAAATACCAAAATGGCGGCAGGAATTAAGAAAATGATGAAGCCCTCAAGCAGGGATCGATTGATGCTTTCTTTGCTGTAGTCCGCTAGCCGTATCACCGGTAATGAGTCGATTACAGCGAGAATGATGACCACAACGAACGTAAGCATTCCGAACGCGATTTCAAGTTTCTGTTCAAATTCCATATCGTTAAACATCAGTTAAGCGTGTGATCATTCAGTCAGCGGGCACGCGACTTTCGCGTACGAAGGCGCAGGTAACCAACGTAATGATTCCGAATGCGATTTCTAGCTCCTTTGCATGTTTCATACTTTCGAGTCGGTTCCCGGTCAATCAGAAAATCACGGGGTCAACTACGATAGCCGGCGAATCTATGACAGATTTAGTACGCAATCGATTTCCGCGCGCGAAAGGCCAAGGTTAAGGTAACGATCGCGAAGACAGCGGGTGAGCTAAGAAATAGCGCACGGGTTGGACCCATAAAAACAGCAAAACCAAAAAAACTTAGGCCAAAGAACACTGTGACCAAAATCCCTCCAAATATAACTGCGATAAGGCTCAGCCGTCCTTGTCCGCGAGCATGGAAAATTGACCCAAATCCTACCATGCAGGCAGGGATTAAATAGATAAGTATACCCGGGATCAAATGTTCAAGGAGACTCTCGGTGCTATAATTCCCAAGCCTTAAGGCTGGGAATGTCGCGAAGTAGGAGGAAATGCTCGCCGTAACCAGAGTAACGGTTCCAAATGCGATTTCCAGCTCCTTTACATATTTCATACTTTCGAGTCGGTTCCCGGTCAATCAGAAAATCACGGCGTCAGGCCGACGATTTGGGATTCTGGCTCCTCCCGCGCCTAAGGTTTACTTGTTTTGACGGATTGCCTTATCAACCCGCAGTTGCAGATCCACAACAGAGGCGGCACCCCAACCAAATTGCGAGGTCCATTCCGTAGTCTTGGCGATTTCGTCGATCTTATTTTCCAATTTTTCAAGATCGTCCAGGACCTGTGTTCCACTGCAGCCGAGATAGTGACTGACTGTTTTCTTTTTTCCGTTTCTTTCGATCGTTATTGCCGCAGACGGATTGTCCGTCGCATATTTAGGGCACGTCGGACCAGTTTTAGACTTTCCGGTGTTTCCGTAGTTGTTCCCTAACGACCAGAAACTGATCTTGTCAATTTCTGCAAGCAGAGTTCTTAGGTCGTCGGCCGTAACACTCCCCATTAGCGGAAGACTTGGTGCCGGCCCCTCGCCTCGGTGGGCCGGGTTTCCTAACGGGACGAATTTCACAGTAAGGTCGGTCGCGATCGTCAAGGAATACGAGGGGCAGGACCCGAAACAGGTTGACCTCCAAAGAGTAATTACAAGGTCGCCGGGAATCTCGCGCTGCGAATAGGCCGAGCTGACGCAAACGACCATAAGGAGCGTGACAACCGCGAATTTCGGAGTCAACCTCATATCAACCTCATTCTAAAGGCAGGCCGGAATCGGGGTCAAGATTATCATATACGCGCGGACTGTTGCCGGGATAGCGTGGCTGTCTTTTTCACCGGCGGACGCCGATGCGTTTTTGGACGAGTTGTTCGACCGTGATGTTGGGTTCGGTCGCGCGGGCGTCGCGGACGTAGGCGGCATCGATCTTGAAGATACGCAGCTTGACGACATCTTCTGAGGTCAGCTCGGTCAGGCCTTCGGCCTTTAGTTCGTTCAGGAATTCCGGGGTCACCTTGAAGATGCTGAATTTGACGAGGTTCTCAAAATCATTGGTCCCAAAACCCATCTCGCGCGTCCGCCGGACAAATTCGGAATCGATCTTGAAAATACGGGCCTTTACGAGGTCTTCCATACTAAGATTTGGGAAGCCGGTCGCCTTCATTTCGGACATGAATTTTCCGTCGATCTTGAAGATGGCGGCTTTTACAAGGTCGCCGAAATCGAGGTCAGGGAAATTTGCCGATCGCAGGTCGTCGGCAAGCGCGGTCGTCACGTTCAGCGTTGCGGCCAAAAAAAGCCGGTCTTCGATGGTGTCGTCGCTGCTGCCGTTTCGCCATTTATCGGACTGCATATCAAAGCCGCGGCCCTTCATCGTATCGACAAAGGCCATGTTCGGGACAAAGCGAAACGTGCCCGAACCGCGGCCGTTTACAAATGTGCCTTCGCATTCGATGGTGCCCGCTTCGCGCACGAGCCGAAAGCTGACACGCCCGTTCTCGGTATCCGCACGATTTAGCCCCTGCAGATCGCTGAGGTCAAAGCTCGCGCCGTGCTGACTCCGTCCGCGCCCTGACTTTCGTTCAAAGTTCAGCTGGAGCTTTTCGCCCTTTTTCGCCTCGGCCCGCCACTCGCCCGTGATCGCGTTTTGTCCGAGCACGACGCCCGCACTGATAAACATCGCAATGGCCGCAAGGCCGATAATTCCAAGGATAGTGTTCTTACGCATGAATTCCTCCGTTTCCAGATAAAGTGATATCGGTTAGTCATTAGGAGAACACCGATAAGAGCGGTTTTGTGACAGGCGGGAGCGAACTATTGCGCAAGCATTTCGAATGCGGCGTCAGAGAATTTGAAATGGCGCTCGTCCTCGTTCGCAACGGCACCGAGCGACCGATAGAAACTGATCGCGTTCGAGTTTGACGCCGACACCTGGAAATCTATCCGCGTGAACCCGCGTTCACGCCCCAGCCGGGCGATGGCCCGCAGAAGCGCTTTGCCGACGCCCGATCCGCGAAAGGCCTCGTCAATATAGATGTCTTCAAGGTAGTAGCCGGATTCGCCGCGAAAGCTGGAAAAATGCGGGTAAAAGATCGCATAGCCCGCCGGAACATCACCGCAAACAGCAATGAGTGCCTCAACGAATGCGTTCTCACCAAAGACGGCGGCGCGCAGTTCGGCGGGGTCGGCGGTCATATATTCGGTCAGGTCTTCAAACGCGGCAAAACGCCGCATCATTTCAAAAATGGTGTCGATCTCTGCCGGGTACGGCGTTCTGATAATTGTTTCCATAATAGAAAGGGCCGCGCCGGAACATATCCGCCGCGGCCCAAGCCAAGTGATATGCGTATGCCTAGTTATTCTTCCGCCGCGCCGGTGCTGATTTTTGCGGAGTGATCTTCTGTTCGGTCTTCAGATTCTCGATCAGCCCAACGGCATCGGCCTTGAACTTGTGATTATCCGGTGCCGCCGATGCGAACTTCTGAAGAATATTCGCACCTTCCTGCAGCTGTTCCTTGTTGTTGCTTATATATCCGGCATTAACAAGGCTCAGGCCAAGGCCGGCCATTGCATCAAGGTTGTCGGGCGACGTTTCCAATACCTTTCGATATTCGGTTATCGCGTTGTCGGCATCTCCTACCACGCGATACAGATCGCCGAGGATCATCTGGGCCTGTGCCTTGCGCACGGCGTCGGTCTCGGCCGCGAGATATTCAGGTATCAGCGTTTTCGCAAGCTCTATCTTTGTGTCATCGACCTGCTCGGTCTGGGCCATCAATCGGAAGGTGTCGCGTACGCCATTCAGTGCCGTCAGGGTTTGCGATTCCTTGTTCTTGGGGTCGGCTATCTCATTCGGCTGGGCGTTCTTGAGCAAGGTCAGCGAGCGGTTATAGGCATCGGCTGCTTCGCCAAGATCGGCCTTCACAGCCTTATATCCCTCGACCTTTGCGCTTAGATCAGTGAGTTTTACCGTTGTATTAAATTTGGCAACGGCCCGCTCACGCAATGCCGCACCCTTGTTATTAAGGAGGACCGGAGCGCTTCCCGCAAAGTTCGGGGCTGCATTTATTCCCTCGGTGTACTTCGCGATCGCCAGGTTCCAATCCTTCGCATTATACGCAGCGTTCCCATCCTTTAGAGCCTGGGTGATGATCGCGTTCTCTGACTCGATCTTCTTGTTCTTGGCCTCGACCTCGGCCTTCTGCTTTTCAAATTCGGCCTGGGCCTTTTTCTGCTCAGCCGTCATCTCGCCCGAAGGCGTTGTCGCCGCGCCCGCCAGGGCCTGGCGGATCTCGGCCTCTGTAAACTTACGTCCGTCGCCCTCCTTAACATTGATGACGATGTTTTCCTGGCCGGCCTTGACGTTGGGCTGGATCGCCGGCTCAATGCCCGGCGCACTGACCGAAATAACGAACGTCTGGCCGAACGGCACAAAAGCAAAAACGAAAGCACCGCGCTTGTTGGTCTTTGAAGCCGGCGGCCCGCCCTTGCCTGAATCAGTACGGAACGCTTCGATCACCGCATCCTCGACCGGAACGACCGTCCCGTCAGCCTTGGTCAGCTTCACCTCGCCGCGAACCTGTGCTCCGGATTGGGCAAAAACGCTATCAGCCGCCGCAAGCGCGGCGATCGAAACAAATATCGAGAATAAGAAAAATTTGCGAATCATTTGGAACCTCCGAGGAATCGCCGCCAGTGACGGCAACCGAGCCTCTAGGATGCTGGGCCGGTGCGGCGAGTTTGCTTATTTTCCAGTATCTTAACCCAATTCAAGAATAAAATCGAAGCACTGCGGGGTTCTTTCCGCACTTGGCCCTATGCTATCGTAAAACCGTATTTCAGAACAGCAAAAATGACCGAACGAGCTTTCAATTTTTACTCCGGGCCGGCCACGCTTCCGACGTCTGTCCTTGAGCAGGCACAGGCTGAAATGTTGTCCTTTAACGGTACCGGTATCAGCATCATGGAACTCAGCCACCGCTCGGATGAGTTCATGGCCGTTCTGCGGTCCGCCGAACAAAGGCTGCGCGGCCTGCTGCAAATCCCCGAGAATTATCGCGTGCTGTTCCTGCAGGGCGGTGCAAGCCTGCAATTTTCAATGGTCCCGATGAACTTTCTCGCCGGAGGCTTGGCCGATTATATTCTTACCGGCACATGGAGCGAAAAGGCAAGCGTATGTGCGGCCGAGTTCGGCACCGTGAACATAGTTTCTTCGTCAAAGACTGCCGGTTACGATCGGATACCGTCAAGCGACGAGTTTAGATTTACGCCGGGAGCGAAGTATGTCCACTATGTTGCAAATGAGACAATTAACGGCGTCGAATTCCCGTACGATCTCGAAGCCGAAGGCCTGCCGGTAGTCTGCGACGCATCATCAAACCTCCTTTCAAAACCGATCGACATAGAAAAATATTCGATGATCTACGCCGGCGCCCAAAAGAATA
>JADLDC010000219.1 GCA_020846885.1 Acidobacteriota bacterium
CGTTCTCGGCCTGCTGCTTTTCTTTGGAGAGGTTACTGATGTGGGCGATCTTTGTCAGGCCGTCAACTAGATTGGTCACCTCATCGCCAAAATAGGACCGAAGGGTTTCGAGATCGACGAGCGTGTCCTCAACAACATCGTGCAGCAGGCCGGTCGAAACACTGACCTCGTCAAGCCGCATATCCGCAAGGATGCCGGCTACTTCAAGTGGGTGGACAAGATAAGGTTCGCCCGACGCCCGTTTTTGCCCGCGGTGGTGAAGCGCAGAGAAGAGATAGGCCCGGCGGATCAGATCCACATCGGGATCAGGCCGATTTGCCTCTACCTTGCTGATGACATCTTCGATCCGGATCATCCGAAATAACCGATCGCCGCAGATTTAGCTGAGATGCAATTCTATACCAACCGGCCCGTGATAGGCGCTTCGACCGCCGCCGGCAGAAAATATTAGCTAAGATATTAGATGCAGAAAGGGTGATGCCCCGATCATAAATTGAGCATCACCCTTTCCGGAAGTTCACCTTCCGATTATTTATTTGCGTTAGCCTTCTTGTTGGCGTTTTCCGCTTCTTCGGCGGCCGCTCGCCTGGCATCGACCTCGTTTTGCAGGTCTTTCACCTTATCGGCAAGGGTCGAGAAAGCTTCCTTAGCTTGATCGGCCTCGTTCTTCAAGCGGTCGCGCTCGGCGGTGTTGCCGTCCATCTCAGCAAGCCGCGAACGCTGAATGATCAGGCTCGCCCGGTATGAACGCGCTGATTCAAACGGCTTCAACACTTCAAGAGTTGCTTTTAGTTCGGAATCGGACATCGCCTTTGGATTCATTGCGGCGAGGTTCTTGAGTGCATCCGGTTCAAGGGCGATGGCCTGCTCGATCAGCTTCGTTCCCTCGTCAATACACGCCCGCAACTTCGCCAGTTCTGCGGGATCGGCCGGTTTGACATACTCAAACACGTCCTTGCCGTCGCGTTGAACGGTCTTCTTGGTTGCCGGAGTATCGGAGATCTCGCTTGCACACGTGTTCTGCTTGGCGGCAAGGGCCGTATACGCTTCCGCTCGGAATTCCGGCCTGATGTCGGCCGTATTGGCCCGAGCGGTCACCCATGCTTTCCATTCGTCAGGCTTCTTCAGATTTTCGTAAAGGCTTGCAACGGCCTTGTACGAGCTTTGGTCGTTCTTGTCATTCGCAAGTGCCTTTTTGTATTCAGTTATCGCCTGCTCCGCAAGCTCGGTGTTTGAGCGATTGCCGATGAAGCGTGAGTGAAGCGTCCGGGCAAGGAACACCTGAGCGGTCTTTCCCTCAAGCGTCTCCCCTTCAGGATCACGGGCCGCGGCCCTTCTAAAAAGGTCCTCAGCGACCTCAAACTTTCGCTCCTTATAGGCGATCGACCCGTCGACCAAGTTCTTTCGGGCCATTACCTTGTTGTAGTAACCGCAATTCGTGGTTAGAAATACTGCAAGCGTTAACAATACAAATATTCCCAAACGAGAAGATCTCATTTTCGACTCCATTGATACCAAATTTTATTAAGACAATGCGCGGGGAGCCACGCCCCCCGGCGCTCCTCGAGGTCATTCGGCAAGATCGTCGATCTGCAATCCGACCGGCGATGCCTTTGCCGTTTTTGCGGCGTCGATCACCTTTACAACGTCGCCGTAGCGCACGGACTTCGGCGCCTTTATGAATACGGTCTTTTCGACCTCGTTCGTACCCTCTCTGAACACACCGTTATCAGACCGCTGCTTAAAGATCTGCTCAAGTTTTGCCGTCAGGGCCGAAGCATCGCTGACATCGCCCGCGGGCTCATTATTGAGCGTTACGGCCTTTGTTTCACGGTTTATGCCAACAACAAGGGTAAGCGGATTGGGCTTGACCTCAAGGTTTTCCTGCTTCTTCGGCTCGGCCGGGACCTTTGCCTCGAACTTGCTCGGTTTCACCGGCGTGATGATCATGAAGATGATCAGCAGCACCAGAAGAACGTCGATCAATGGTGTTACGTTGATTCGCGGGACTGCACCGTCGCCGCCAGCTGCCATTGCCATAACTTAAATACTCCTGTGAACGGTCAGGGCAAAGGCCCGCATTACTGCTGCTCGGCCTCGCCGCCTCCGCCTTTCTTCTTGTCCGCGACCAGGCCGATCTTGTCAATGTCCTGCTTGCGAATGACATCGATCGCCTGGACGACCGTTCCGTAATCCACGTCAACGCCGCTCTTGATATAGACGATGCGCTTATCCGGGGCCTTGTCCTTCATCATGTTCTGGACCTTTTCACCCAGCGAACTGAGCGGAAACGGGTCACGGCCGACATAAAAATCGGTGTTATTCGGGATGGTGATAACGACCGAAGTATCTTTCGTTATTTCCGAATCCTCTTCAGGCGAGATCATATCCTTCGGGATATTGACCGCCACACCTTCATTCAACAGCGGCGTGACGATCATGAAAATGATCAGCAGCACCAGCATGATGTCGACCATCGGAGTTACATTGATCTCCGAATTATATTCACCTGTTCCGCCGATTTGTGCTCCCATGGCAGAATTCTCCTTATAAAGCTGTTCCTTGACTCACGGTAAACTAGCCCTTAAGAGCTTTTGTCCGCTGTTTGATGAAGTAGTCGACCAGCTCCGATGCCGAGTTTTCCATTTCAACGCCAAAGCTCGTTACTTTGTTGGTGAAATAGTTGAACAGCCAAACGGCAGGAACTGCCACCGCGATACCGAACGCAGTCGCGACCAGGGCTTCGGCAATAGCTCCGCCGACCGCCGCGATACCAGCGTTCTCTGACTGCGCCAGGCCGACGAAAGCTCCGATGATGCCGACAACCGTTCCGAACAGTCCCACGAACGGGGCCGTCGAACCGACCGTAGCAAGTCCGGCAAGGCCGCGCTTCAGTTCAGCCGTTTTTACGGCAATAGCACGATCGAGAGCTCGCTTCGAAGCTTCCATTTCATCGGCTGATATCTCAGTGTTCCCCTGATGAGCGGCAAATTCCTTCAAACCGGACGAAACAACCATGGCCAGGTGCGAATCCTTGTGGCGGTCGCTGATGCTGATGGCTTCGTCGATATTGCTGTTTTTGAGGGCCATCGCAACCTTCGGCGCATATTGACGCGACTGCTGCTTCGCCTTGTTGTAGGTGAGATAACGC
>JADLDC010000220.1 GCA_020846885.1 Acidobacteriota bacterium
AGATCTTTCAGCAGAGCTCAACGGTCGAACGCGGAGCCTCGCGAAGGACGTATGGCAAGGAACGTCTCGATGCTTATGCCGGTGCGATATTCTCCAACATAATGTCCGTCGCGATGATAATCGCAACGGCTGCAACGCTTTACGTGGCGGGAAACCGCGATATCACCAGTGCGGCCGAGGCGGCAAAGGCCCTTGAGCCGGTGGCGGGCAGCTTTGCCGGCATATTGTTCGGAGTCGGGCTGCTGGGTGCCTCGCTGCTGGCCGGAGGCGTTCTTCCGCTTGCGACATCGTATGCCATAAGTGAGGCATTCGGAATTCCGAAGGGCGTAAACCTGGATTACCGCCGCGGCAAGGTGTTCTTTGGGCTGTTTACGGCTTTCATTCTTCTCGGGGCGGCCGTGGCGTTGATCCCGGACCTGCCGATCTTCCCCATGCTCGTCGGCATACAGGTATTAAACGGTGTTCTGCTGCCTATCATCCTTGTCTTTATATTGCTTTTGATCAACAACGAGAGCCTAACCGGCAAGCTGAAGAACACACCGACCTATAATGTTCTCGGCTGGGGCAGTTTTGCGATGATAACCCTCGCGGTGGCGATAATGCTCACGGGCCAGATATTCGAACTATTCGGGATCAAGCTGTTCGGTTGAAAAGGCCGCCGCTTCTGTAATTTCCGCATGGGTTTCTATAAAATCACATTTTGCGCAACTAAGAATGACTAGAGACACACCGACACTTTGGGGCGGGCGGTTCACCGGCAAGCCGGACGAGGCATTTGCACGATTTAACCGGTCGTTCGGATTCGATGTTCGCCTTTTCGAGGCGGACGTCGAGGCAAGCATCGCCCACGCTCACGGGCTGCGCGGAGCGGGCGTATTGACTGAAGAGGAAACAGCAAGAGTTACGGGTGCTCTTCGTACGCTGGTGCAGCTTGCGGCGGAAGATCCGAAATATCTCGATCTTGAATCGGAAGATGTTCACTCGTTTATCGAATCACGCCTGATCGAATTAGTCGGCGACCTCGGCAAAAAGCTGCACACGGGCCGCAGCCGGAACGATCAGGTTGCCACGGCATTCCGCCTTTGGCTGCGCGAAGAGATCGATGGGCTGCAAACGGATGTCCGATCGACGCAAACCGCATTGCTTGCCGCCGCCGAGCGGTATGCTAAGGCGGTGCTTCCAGGTTATACACACCTCCAGCGGGCACAGCCGGTAATGTGGGCGCACTGGTGCCTGGCGTACTTTGAGATGCTCGAACGTGATGTTGAGCGAATGGCGGACGTAAGCAAACGCGTCAATATACTGCCGCTCGGCTCCGCCGCACTTGCCGGAACCAGCTTTAATATTGACCGCGAGGCCGTTGCAAGAGAGTTAGGTTTTGATGGTGTGACGCGGAATAGCCTTGATGCGGTTTCCGATCGGGATTTCGCGGTCGAGTTTGTCGGGGCCTGTTCGTTGATAATGGTCCACCTCTCACGCTTGGCAGAAGATCTCATCATATATGCGACGACCGAGTTTGGCTTTATTCAGTTGAGCGACGCCGTTTCGACCGGCTCAAGCCTGATGCCGCAGAAGAAAAACCCGGACGCGCTTGAATTGATTCGTGGAAAAGCCGGACGCGTATTCGGCCATCATGCAGCCCTGCTCGCGGCGATGAAAGGCCTGCCGCTGGCATATAACAAAGACATGCAGGAAGACAAAGAGGCGGTTTTCGATGCTCTTGATACGACACGCATATGTCTTGAGGTCGCCGCGATCGTATTGAATAATCTGTCGGTAAATGAGGCCCGAACCCGTGAAGCCGCGACAAACGGTTACTTGAACGCGACCGAACTTGCCGATTATCTTGTAAAAAAAGGTGTCCCGTTCCGCACGGCGCACGACACGGCCGGCCGCATCGTTCTGGCGGCGATAGAGATGGGCCGTGAGCTGCACGAAATGCCGCTCGCAAAATTATCTGCGATCTCGCAGGATATCGGGCAGGACGTCTTTGACGCGCTCAGCCTTGAAACGACGCTTAACACAAAGGGCCAAGCTGGCGGAACCTCGCCCGCGCGGGTTGCCGAGGCATTAAAGGCGGCAAGGGAGCGGATGGATGGACAATGAATCGCTGCTTGACGGGATCAAGAACAACGAACTGGTGCAGTTTCTCGGCATAAAGGTCGTCGAAGCCGGTGCGGAACGCGTTGTCCTGACGATGGAAGTAACGCCGAAGGTGCATCAATACGTCGGGATTATGAACGGCGGCATATCGCTTTATCTGGCCGAAACCGCGGCCTCGGTCGGTGCTGTCGTCACGGCAGATCTTTCAAAGGTAACGCCGGTCGGGGTCGAGATAAACGCAAATCATATCCGCGCCGTTAGCAAAGGCTTGCTGACAATAACCGCAAAACCGGTCTTTGCCGGACGCACCATGGCCGTGTGGCAAACGGATATTGTCAACGAAAAAGGCAAGCTTGTTTGCACATCGCGTTGTACACTGCTGCTGCAGCGGCGGCCTGCCTTCAGGCAGGATCAGCGTTAGGGTGCAAATCGAAAACCGCTTTGATCCTTCAATGCACAAATTTGTCCTGAACCTGATAACCGAATGGCGAAAGATCGGCCTGCCTTTTGCGGGCGAGACGATAGTCGCTGCGGTGTCGGGCGGTGCGGATTCTTTGAGCCTGCTTTTGGCGATCGATACTTTGCGGGTGAAGAAAAAGCTCGACCTTCGCGTGATCGCCGCACATTTCAATCACAAACTCCGCGGGCGCGAAAGCGATGCGGATGAGGAATTTGTAAAACACATTGCCTCAGAACGCCGTACGGAACTCGTACTCGGCCACGGCAGCATTCCGGCGGAAGGCAATCTTGAGCAAAATGCCCGAAACGCCCGCTATAAGTTCCTTTCCGAAACGGCTGAGCGGCTAAATGCCCGTTGGGTCCTGACCGCCCATACAATGAATGATCAGGCGGAGACGTTTCTGCTCAACCTCATTCGCGGCAGCGGTCCCGACGGACTCGCCGGAATGCGGCCGATACGTGAATTAAGACAGGAAACAAACGACCGGGCGGGCGAAATCGAGCAGCCGTCGCCTGGATCTCTGTTTCCTGTTGCATCCCCATTCCTTGTCCGCCCCCTGCTGACTTGGGCCCGCCGCGAAGACACCGAGAATTTCTGCCGCGAATCAGGTGTCGAATTCCGTTATGACACGATGAATGAGGATATGTCATTCAAACGCGTCAGGGTACGGAAAATGCTGCTTCCGATGCTGAAGGAATTCAACCCGAAGATCATCGAAACCCTTTCCCAAACAGCAGAGCTGATGCGGCCCAAGTCAGAACCACCTGCGTCAGTGGGCGGCCTGGAGACACAGGCATTACCGGGTCCGATCGCCGATGAACTCTTGATCCGCGATCTCAGAGCGCTCGAACAGGCCGAACTTCGCCAAAGCCTGCGTTCATGGCTAAAAAGTCGCCGCGGCAGTCTCAGATCCGTCGGCCTGAAGCACATCGAAGCCGTCGAACGCCTCATTTTTAGCACAAAAAGCGGCCGAACAGTCGAGCTGCCCGATTTTGGCCGTGTCCACAAGCAAAATGGCCGCCTCCGGTTCGAGAACATAAAGGTTGATTAAAACATCCCGCGCAACTACAATCGAAGGTTGACGCTTTACCAGCGTCGATAGGCTGTGGTTTGCCAGCAACCGGGAATGGCCGCATTCTCATCAAATGGTGTTGGTGAAAGCATCCGCCTAAGCGGCGGGCTGATCTTGGAGGCTATAAATTGAGTTCTAAAGTTAAACAGATACTTTTGTGGGCGGTAATAATCACCGGTGCGCTTGCTTTTGTTTATTTTCTTAACAGCAAGCAGGCAGCCGCCACCAA
>JADLDC010000221.1 GCA_020846885.1 Acidobacteriota bacterium
ACTATTCTTGAATTACCAACGCCAATCAGGAGGAGCGCAAGAACTTTGACTTTGAAGCGTTGGTGAGAAATTTGTAGTTGCTATTATACTTAGATTGAACCAACTGTCGAGTTTTTATTTAACATTTATCCGATTTCCCTATTTTCGTGCGATCTATGGCCGATCAACCCTTAGGCGACATGCCGACTGAAGATTTCCGCCGCTTTGGATATCAGGTGGTCGATCAGATTGCCGAGTATTTTGAGAATATCGAGCAATTACCGGTACTTTCGCAGATCGAACCGGGTTCATTGGCCGCAAGTTTGCCCGCATCGGCGCCCGAACAAGGTGAAGGTCTTGCCGATATTTTAGGTGATGTTGACCGCCTTATCCTGCCGGCCGTAACAAACTGGAATCACCCGAATTTTCACGGCCTTTTCTCGACATCGACCTCATCGGTCGGCGTTTTTGGCGAAATGTTTGCGGCGGCTTTTGATATGAAGGCGATGCTTTGGCGGACATCGCCGGCTTCGACGGAGCTTGAGGACGTTACGCTCGACTGGCTTAGGCAAATGTTGGGCTTGCCCGACGCTTTCGAAGGAATTATATACGACACGGCGTCGGTCTCGACAATGCATGCCATCGCCGCCGCCCGCGAACGCGCCAACCTCGGCATCCGCGAAAATGGAATGAGCGGCCGCGGCGACCTTCCGCTGCTTCGGGTCTATTGTTCCGAGCACGTCCATTCGTCGATCGACAAAGCGGTCATTACGCTTGGGATGGGAACACGGTCGCTGCGCAAGATCGAGTGCAATGAGCGGTTTGAGATGATCGCGCGGCGGCTTGCGGAAGCGATCGAGGAGGATATCGCGGCGGGATACTTGCCGATCTGCGTAATTCCAACGATCGGTACGACATCGAGTTCAAGCGTCGATCCGGTCGATGCGGTCGCTGATATCTGCGAAAAATACGGCCTTTGGCTCCACGTAGATGCCGCTTACGCCGGTTCAGCCGCTATCGTTCCTGAAATACGGCATCTGTTCAAAGGCTGGGAACGGGCCGATTCTATTGTGACCAACCCGCATAAATGGCTCTTTACGCCGTTCGACCTTTCGGTGCTGTACTGTCGAGACCTCGACGAGTTGAAGGCCGCATTCTCGCTTGTGCCGGAATACCTTAAAACAAGCGATGCCACGGCCGTAAAGAATGGAATGGATTACGGCATTCAACTCGGTCGGCGGTTTCGTGCGTTGAAGCTCTGGTTCGTCCTACGCTATTTTGGTCGTGAAGGATTGATCGCCCGGATCCGCGAACATTGCCGCCTTGCTCAACTATTCGCATCATGGGTCGAGAGTTCCGACAACTTTGAACTAATGGCTCCCGTCCCGTTCGCCCTCGTCTGCTTCCGCGCAAACCCGCCCGGCGTTTCAGACCTCGATGCATTGAACGAACAGATAATGAACGCCATAAACGCATCGGGCAAGGCGTATCTTTCACACACAAAGGTAAATGGCGCCTTCACCCTGCGGCTATCCGTGGGCAGCATTCGCGTTGAACAACGGCATGTCGAAAAGGTTTGGAAGCTCTTGAACGATAGACTAGTAGAAGCGACAGATTTAGAGAAAAAGTAATAAAACGACCGCTAACCAAACTGCCAGAACCGACGACCGCTGTCGATCTGGCTGCAGTCGTTTTGTCGCCAACGGCGACCGACATATAAAGCCTGGGGTTAAGTGAGGCTTTGCGAACGCAACCCCAGGTTAGATGCCGAGAAGTGATGCGTCGCTGAAGGCGACGAACGTTATCCTGACAACTGTTGCTCGCCTACAGCGAGCGTGCGTCCTTGGATCTGATGACCTGGGGTTTCGCCGAAAGACGGCTAAACCCCAGGCTTTATAGGTCGGTCGCCGTTGGCGACAAGGAAGCATACCGATTTGCAACATGGAATTTTATTTTGCCCCGCACGCCCTCTCGAGTTTAATTATGACCGGAACGGGCCTTAGTCTTTCTTCTTCACTTCCATGGGATCCTATTGGTTCGGGAAATTATCCTATTCCTGACTTTGCCAGACTTCCTCAAAATACTTCCAATTCCACTCATATTGATCTAATCTATTGTTGATGGCAGCCGCTGCTTCCATGGTTATTGCATGCCCGAATTGCGGGGCGAAGAATCGGGTCGATGCGAATGCGGCCCGCGAGCGTCGGCCTGTTTGCGGGCGTTGCGGCGAGGCCTTGCCTTCCGCACCGGCCGGGCCGGTGACGGTAACGGACGCAAATTTCGCACTGACGGTCGGCACGTCGCCGCTTCCGGTCCTGCTCGATCTTTGGGCCGCCTGGTGCGGGCCTTGCCGAATGATCGCACCTGTCATTGAGGCATTGGCGGCGGAACTAAACAGCAAAGTTCTCGTCGGCAAGCTGGATGTTGATGCCAATCAGCAGACGGCCGCCAGATTCGGCGTTCAAAGCATTCCCTCGCTTTTGATCTTAAAAGACGGCCGCGAGGTTGACCGAATTGTCGGGCTTCAGTCCCGCGAAGCGATACTTCATCGCCTTCAGCCCTTTATGTAAATTAACAACCCAAAACACTTAGCTAATTTCGAAACAGTTTCGAACGATAAAACTGTGTCGAAAGCTTTAAATTACCCCTATGAAAAATATCCTCAACACTATTGTCCTCATCGCGGCCCTTACTGCTGCAGCGTTGGCCCAGACAGCACAGGAACACCTCGCACGCGGGAATCAGCTTTACTCGAATAAGCAATACTCCAGCGCGATCGCAAGTTTCAATGAAGCGATCCGACTTGCCCCGGCGGCCCAGGCCGGTTGGTTCAACCGCGGCCAGGCATATTATTATTCCGGCAATATCGACGCCGCGATAAACGATTATTCGCAGGTCCTTCGGCTGAACCCGAGCCACCTTGATGCCTACTTCCAGCGCGGATTGGCACAGAACAAGAAAGGAAACCACGACCTTGCGATAGCTGATTATTCAAAGGGTATTGAACTTGCACCGACTGACGCACAGTTTCGCTATAATCGCGGCATCGCATATGCCGACAAAGGCTCGCTCGACGCGGCAATGGCGGATTATAACGAAGCGATACGCCTTAACCCGAATTATATGAAGGCCTTTGTCAACCGCGGCGCGGTTTATTACAAGCAAAAGAAACACGACTTAGCGCTTGCGGACATCAACACCGCGCTCAAGCTTGATCAAAATTATGTTGAAGCGTGGGGAAACCGCGGCGTGATCTATAATGCTATGAACCAACCCGATCTCGCCATCGCCGACCTGACCCAGGCCCTGAAAGTTGACCCAAATTACGCAAAGGCATATCTGGACCGCGGCATTGCTTATAACAAGAAGAAGCAGAACGACCTTGCGATAGCCGACCTGACACAGGCGATAAAGATGAACCCAAAATATACGGGAGCGTATTTGATGCGCGGCGCCATCTATTTCGATACAAAACGATACGACCTTGCAAAAACGGATCTGACAAAGGTCATCGA
>JADLDC010000222.1 GCA_020846885.1 Acidobacteriota bacterium
GCGATCAACGCTCTGAACTTGCGACACAGCTTTCCGAAATAACAGGCGCTCGTGCAACGGAGAATCCGGACGGGACGATGACACTCAGTCTCGCTGATGGTAAGCCGCTTGTTCTCGGCAACAAGGCATTTCAGCTTCAGGCTGAACAGGTCCCGCCGCTTGGGCTATCCGCAGTTAGTCTTGGCGGCGAACCCGCGGCGATCACAGAAGGCGCTATTGCGGGCCTCCTGAGCGCGATAGATTCCGCAAGCACCCAGATAAATGACCTTGATGCCTTGGCAGCGTCGGTCGTTCAGCGGGTAAATGATCTTCACACATCCGGCACAGATCTTGACGGCAACGCGGGTGTAAATTTCTTCAATAATTCGGGAACGGTAACGGCCGCGAACATCTCGGTCAATTCGGCTGTCGCCGGTGATCCGCGGCTTATCGTCGCCTCGCCGCTTGGTCAGCCGGGACAGACCGGCACCGTTGCGGGCTCGATCGCAAATTTGCTGACTGACGCATCTTCAACCGCGGGCACAAGGACCGGCTCATTCAGTTCGATCTTTGGGTCAATGCTGTCGGACGCAGGTGATCAGGTCCGCTCCGCCGATAATGATCTGGAAACCCAGGCAGCCGTCCTTTCGCAGGCGATGGCACAGCGGGATGCTGTTTCGGGCGTCTCGCTCGATGAAGAAGCGATAAACCTTCTTCAGTACCAAAAGGCCTTTGAAGCGGCGGCAAGGTTTCTAAAGGTGGCCGATGAAATGACCCAGGTCATCATCTCGCTCGGCCAGTAATGATATGCACAGCAGAATTTCTGACAGCGCCAATAGTTCGCTCCTTACCTCACGCATCAACCTCCAGCGGTCGAGGCTGAGCGTGCTGCAGGAACGCCTTGCGACCGGGCGCCGGATCAACCGGCCGTCCGACGATCCGGCGGGCGCCGAAATGGTGCTGAATCTTCGAACGTCCGTCAAGCAGCTTGAACAGTTTCGCCGCAGTGCGGAAGCCGTGAATCTGAAACTTACCAGTGCTGATGACGCGCTGAGCGGCTATGAGAATATGCTCGACCGGATCAAGACGCTCGTTTCGCGTGGGCTAAGCGAGGTTTCGACACCAGAAACAAAAGAAGCGGTCGCCGTAGAACTTGAATCATTGAAAAACAGTATCCTCGCTCTCGCAAACACGAGAAGCGGAGATGATTACGTCTTTGGCGGAACCCGTCAAAACGTCCCGCCGTTCGACCCGCTCACCGGCCTGCCGGCTGCATCAAGCGCAACTCCGCAATATGTGCAGATCGAGCCAGGCTCGCCGCCGGTTGCCTCGGGTGTCATAGCGGAATCGGTTTTCTCGGACACAACCGCAACTATCTTTGCCGATCTTACAAATGCGGTCGCCGCTCTCCGCGGTACCGGCAGCCCGGCGGCAGATAGGGCAACGTTGACCAATACAATGGGGCGCATGAGCGTTTATGGCAACCGCGCAAGTATTGCTCACGCAACGGTCGGTGCAAGCTCAAATGCGGCAGGGTCCGCCGTCGCAAATCTATCGTCAAGCCTTCTGACGATCAATGAACGGATAACCGAAATAGAAGGCGCCGATTTTGCTGAGACCGCCGTCGGCCTTGCCGACGCCCAACGCGCACTCGACGCAACACTTCAAGTTGCCGCTCAGGGCCGCCGCTCCTTGTTCGATTTTTTTAACTGATAGCCAACCAAATTTCCTCACTATATGGCGACCATCATGATCAAAGGACATCAGCACGAATACAGCGACGGTGATGTCATTACATTTACCGAAGGGCTGATCGGCCTTCCGCAGATCCGTCGCGCTGTTGTCGTCTCTATGAACGAATTCGAGCCGTTCTGCTGGCTGGCGCCGATCGATGAAGCGGAAACACGATTTGTCGTGGTCGATCCAAACCTGATCTTCGATAATTATCAGCCAAAGTTTCACTCGTCGGCTTCCAAGAATGTTCAAACCTATGCCATCGTCACGATCGCCTCAGATTGGAAGCAGACTACGATCAACCTTCGGGCCCCGATCCTGATAAACCCGGAAGATCGCACCGGTTCGCAGCAGATATTGACCGATACGCAATACCATTTTGCCGAAAGGCTTCCACAGGATTAACCGAAATGCTTGTACTTTCTCGCCGCCCGGGCCAAAAGATCGTGATCGGCAACGAAATTACCATTGAGGTCGTTTCGGTTAGCGGCGAAGGTGTGCGTCTAGGCATTTCGGCCCCTGACACGGTTTCGGTTCACCGTTTTGAGGTGTTCGAAGAGATCCAGGCGGCGAACAAACTCGCCGAGATAAATGAGGCATCGATGGACCCGACATCGCTCAAAGATCTTTCTGAGCATCTTAAGGACAGGCAGAAATGAAGCGGTTCGATTGGACAATTGTCTTAGGTGTCACCATCGGCCTTGCCGCGATCCTGATCGGCGCATGGTCCGAAGGGCTAAGCCTCTGGCTGCTTTGGCATCCAACGGCGGCGATGATCGTCGGCGGAGGAACACTCGGCGCTGTAATGGTCCGCCGCGGCGTGGCCGGCATCACCAGCGCCGTAAAGGCGATCTGGCATTTGCGCCACCGCGATGACGACGAAGACGCTCACCGAATGGAGGTCGCAAAACTTGCATGGCTTTCGCGCACCTCGCAAAAGAGCGGTGTCAAAGCATTTGAGAACTATGCTGAGCAAAGCAAGGACACGCTTGTCGCGCAGGGTCTGATCATGGTCGCCGACCGCTCCGGTAAGGAACAGATAAAGGATGTTCTTTCCAGAAAACTTATCCTCGAGGACGAAAAGGGGCTGCAGAACTCGGCTACACTTGAGGCCGCGGGCGGGTTTGCACCAACATTCGGCATCCTTGGTGCGGTCCTTGGCCTGATCAGCGTTCTTCGCGTGCTCGACCGCCCCGATGCTTTGGGAGCCGGCATTGCCACAGCTTTTGTTGCGACGATCTATGGCCTGAGCCTCGCAAACCTCTTCTGCTTTCCGCTTGCGGCCCGCCTTCGTTCCCGCCACGAGACCCATATGAAGCGGCGCGAAGAGATCGTGTCCGTTATTCTTTCGCTTGGTTCGAACGAACCAACGCTCGCGATCATAAATCAATTCAATCTTCCAAAATGAGGAGCCTTCGCCAAAGAGCCGAGTCGGATGAACACCAGTCGCGTGACCGCTGGCTGATCTCATATGCCGATCTGATCACGCTACTTCTGGCTCTCTTCATCGTTCTCTATGCCGCAAGCGATAAAGAAAGGGCACATCAGATAGCCGCCACTTTCTCGGTCGAAGGCATTAACGGCAGCGGCGTTTTGAACGGCAGCGAGACGCTGGAGAATACAGATCAAAAGGTGCGCAAGGCGTTGATAGAGAACGAAGTCCTCTCGCAACGGACAAAATTCCGGCAAACGAAGTACGGGCTTGTAGTTTCGCTTTCGGAAGCGGGATTTTTCGCGCCTGGTGATGCGGCGATCAGTCAGGACGCGGCCGCTGTGATAGCGATCGTCGCGGACCAGCTTCGTTCGGCCGAAACACAGGTCCGGATAGAAGGACATACGGATTCGACGCCCATCGCAACCGCAAAATATCCATCGAACTGGGAGCTATCGACAGCGCGTGCTGCCAGTGTCCTTGCCCGCATGATAGAGCTTGGCATTTCGCCGGATCGCCTTTCGGCCGCCGGTTACGCCGGGTTTCAGCCCGTCCAGGATAATTCGACACCCGAAGGCCGGGCACAGAACCGCAGGGTCGATATTGTCATTCTCGATCGCTGAAAAAAATCTTCTTCGAACCCTAAAGTCTCCCGAAACCCGTCCGATAAGTAACCCATAACCGCAGAAGCGGTTAAATTTAGAAAGAAAAACACTCATATCAACGACCAAAGCACGGACGCGGCGGTCACCCGTTCACGGAGGAACACAACAATGGCTAATTTTTCACTTGTAAACAACACCTCAGCCTCGGCCTCGCAAGCTCGCCTGGCCGTCACCAACAACAGCCTTAACCAGACGATACAGAGATTGTCGTCGGGTCTTCGTATTAACCGCTCGGGCGACGATGCCGCCGGCCTTGCCGTCGCAAACTCGTTCCGCAGCGACGTTGCAGTGCTCACGCAGGGCATCCGCAACGCCAACGACGGTATCTCGACGCTTCAGATCGTTGATGGCGGATTGAACACCATCTCGAACCTGCTTGACCGTGCTTCGACGCTCGCATCGCAGTCAGCTTCGGGTACATTTTCGGGCAACCGAACGACGCTCAACAACGAGCTGACGGCGGTCCTCTCTGAGATCGACCGGCAGGCACAGAACATAGGTTTGGGAACGGGCGTTGCCGGTACTGACCCGGAAGCTCGCTTCGTAAAGATCATCGACACGTACATCGGCGGCGGCGCGGATGCGTCGGCTACCGGAAACGTAGTGTCTGTTGATCTTTCGAGCAGCGTTGCCGACAGCACGGGCTTGGGAATCAACGCTGTTGATATCTCGACGGAAGCTGGTGCTCAGACAGCTATCGGAACGATCCGTGCAGCGGTCACGACGCTTGGCGACATCCAGGGCGTGGTCGGTGCCGGACAGAACAACCTGACACAGGCGATCGATCTGGCTTCGACGCAGATCACCAACTATCAGGCCGCCGAATCCGCCATCCGTGATGCCGACATCGCGGCGGAAGCTTCGAACCTGGCTCGCCTGAACACGCTTCAGCAGGCTGGTGTCGCGGCACTCGCACAGGCGAATACCTCCGGCCAGGCAGTTCTCTCGCTTCTCCGGTAATTTTTCCTGAGAACGATCCTCACCAACAACCTGAGGCGAAGGTCGGCTTTCAAACCCGGTCTTCGCCTTCAGGCGTCAATTGGAAATAAGAGGAGGTCAAGAAAATGACTATCAGCAATACGACACATTCCGGCGAGATCGAACGAAGCGTTCCTCCGAACGCCAAACAGTGCGGCCCGGAAAAACGGCTCCCGAAAGAGAAATATAACGCTGAGCCGTCGGCAACGGTCGAGACAACAAATACCGAGCCGTTGAGGAAGGCCCTGGCCCAATCGAATATCTCGCTTAATTTCAGGCGGGACGACAGGACGGGCCGCGTAGTGGTTGAAATGATAGACGACAGGACCGGCGACCCTATACGGCAGATCCCTAGTGAGGTCTCGCTGCGATTAAGCGAGATGTTCTCGAAGGTACAGGGCAACCTTTTTGAAGCGAGGTTTTAATAGACAATGGCAAGCGTAACCATCAGCGGAGTGGGCAGCGGCATTGATTTTGCGGCCATTAGGGACGCGATAATAAATCAGCGTGCAGTTCCGATAAATCAGCTGCGAACGCGGGTCAGCCAGTACAACGGCCGGGTTGAC
>JADLDC010000223.1 GCA_020846885.1 Acidobacteriota bacterium
GAGAGGGAGAATGACGCATCTGGCTTCGTGACGGTTTCAAAAGAACCTCTACACGACCGAGCTGCCATTCTCCTTTTCTATATCCAAATCTATACGAATTGGATACTTTTTTGAACATACAAATGCACGAAATAGAAACACGAAACTACACGAAAGAGGCCGAAGCAGCAAAGGCAGAAACACGACCGGTAGGGAGTGTGCCGCCTGATCACAAAGCAAAATAGGGAACAAAGCTAAAACCTTGTTCCCTATTTGCTTTGTTTCGTGATCTTCGTATCTTCATTCGTGCATTTGGTGGTGATGGTTCAAAACCTGACCACGAAATGCACGAAATAAAAACACGAAACCACACGAAAAGAGGCCGAAGCAGCAAAGGCAGAAACACGACCGGTAGGGAGTGTGCCGCCTGATCACAAAGCAAAATACGGAACGAGATCAGAACCCTGTTCCCTATTTGCTTTGTTTCGTGATCTTCGTGTCTTCATTCGTGCATTTCGTGGTAATGGTTCAAAACCTGACCACGAAATGCACGAAATAAAAACACGAAACGACGCGAAAAGCGGCCGAAAGCCGTGCGGCTTAGAAGGCGCTTGGATCAAGCGGAAAGATCCGGCCGCAGATGGCTCCCATTGTTATCTCGCGGCCTGTTGACAGGCCAGCGTACGCTTTGCCATTTGTATCGAATGAGATGGCGAGCATATTGATATCGTCGGTTTCGCCCGTATTGATATTGTAGAACCACACTTCGCGGCCGTCGATGGTCTTTTTCCCGTCGGGGCTGCCGAACACGGCGGTGATCTCCTGTCGCGTTTTGCCGTTCGGAATGCGGCGGTCAAAAACGTCCTGTCTCATCCGCGCCCGCAGCCAGCGGTCACCGCCGAGCCATTCCGCGGAACTGAACGGAAGTGCCGTGTATTTTCGAAGCGGCGACTTAAATCCATTGCTGTCCTGTGTACAAGGGCGTTTTGCACCGCTCATTTCGCGCGAACCAAAACGATATACAAGAAAGCCGATCGCCCGCGCCGGTTTGCCGCCAAAGGTGTAAGAGTTGAACCTAGATGCGAGTGCCGCGCGTTCGGCCTCAGGATAAAGTAGTTTATTGCCTGTCCTGGCGCGGGCTTTCAGGACGCGGCCGTCGGTATCGATCAAGATCTCGACCTGCACCAAGCCCGAGGCTCCGCCTTCCTTTGCGGCACGCTTGTAATAAGGCTTTTCGGCCGAGATGACCTCAAAGTTCATAAAGGTGTACTCGTCACCTATCACAAAGCCGTCCCAGGGGCGCGGCTTTGCGGGCACAGGCGTTGTGCGTCGGGCCGTTTCAGGCCTCCGCGAAACGGTGCTCTTCGGCGATGCGGGCCTTTTGCCGATCGACGCAACGGTCCGGCCGCCGACACCTTCCGACGGATCATCGATAGCGGCGATAGCACCGCCTTCAACCTGTGCGTTTGTGTCCTGAACGAAAGCTGAGCCGGCGAGCAAAAGTACCAGGATCAGAATAAGGCGCATTTTCATAAACCATTGACGCAAATGCATTTGAGTTTTGCGGCAAAATAGAGGCCGTCAATGCAGAAGCCCCGCGTGTTAGCAAGGGCTTAACATCCAACGTCAGGATCAAGCCCCTGCTAACGAGACCGTGTCAAACTGCCTTTGCTTACTGCAGCGATGCGTCATCGACCCGGAAGGTGCGGCTTCGGCCTCTTTTCGTGTGGTTTCGTGTTTTTATTTCGTGCATTTGGTGGTAATGGGCGAAAAGGCTGACCACGAAATCCGCGAAATAAGACACGAAGAATCACGAAAAGAACAACGGAAAAGGGAACAAGGTTTTAGTCTCGTCCCCTATGTTGCTTTGATCAGGCGGCACACTCCCTACCGTGCGGGCTTCTGCAAGGCATTTCCCGATTTGCAGACAGCCGAGTGCCGCACTTTTATTGAGCGTAAAAGGCCGGGAGCGGCGCGGGGAGATCGCCGTTCGTTCCGTACTGAACGCTCTGAAACGTCTGACTGAGACTATTTATCCGATACCACGTGCCGTTCGAGGGCCTGTAAACGGCGATGTCGGTCCGTCCGTCACCATCGTAATCGGCCGGTGTCGGGATGTCGCCCGCGCTGCCGAAGTTAAAAACGCTGAACGACCTCCCCAGGACATACCAGTTGCCGTTGGACGGCCGCCAGACCGCGTAGTTTGCCTTGCCGGCGGACTCAAAAGAGCCGACGACCGGTATATCACCGTTCGCACCAAATTGCGTGGCAGTATATCCGCCGCCACCCAGCAGCCGGTACCATGTTCCGTTTGACGGCCGCCAAACCGCGATATCGGCAATCCTGTCCCCGTCATAATCGGCGGGAGCGGGAATGTCACCGGCGGCACCAAATTGTCGAGAGCTAAAACCTCCGCCGTTTGAAAGCAGCCAGTACCATGTGCCGGTTGACGGACGAAATACGGTAAGGTCCGCTCGGTCGTCGCCGTTCAGGTCGGCGGGCGCGGGAACGTCGCCCGCGATGCCAAAACTTGCCGCCTCGAACGTTTGCGTAGCACTGTTGATGCGGTACCAGACACCTGCCCGGAAAACGGCGATATCCGTCTTGGCATCGCCGTCAAAATCGGCGGCCACAGGTTTGTCGCCAGCTTGCCCGAACTGCTGCTGAAAGAATCCGGATGCCGACCGGTTCATATACCAGATCCCGCTAACGGGCCGGAAAACTGCCAGGTCGGCCTTTCGATCGCCGTCAAAATCGAATCGCGTTCGCAGATTCGGGTTCGGCGTCGGCGACGGAGTTGGGACAGGTGTAGGCGTCGGGGTCGGCACAGGCGTCGGCGAAGGAGTCGGCACCGGCGTTGGTGTAGGAGTCGGCACCGGCGTAGGTGTCGGCGAAGCGGTTGGAGTTGGGGTTGGCGTTGGCGTCGGCGTTCCGCCCGTTCCGTTGTTAAGGCAGCCGCCATTCTGGCTTAGGTATGTGCCGATCTGGTTACGCGAGAACGGGCAGAAGCTAAGCACGGCACCGCTGCCTAAGAATGCGTTCATTATTGTGTTTCCGCACCCTTGGGCGACCTCGGCGTGCTCCGCGCCCAGATTATGGCCAAGTTCATGCGCCGGGATCAGAAATTTGCCGGGCGCCCAGCTAACATAGCCGCTCACGCCATAGCCGAATGACGTACCCTGACAAACCACGCCGACAAATGCTACGCCGGCTGACTGGACATAGGACTTGCCTGAGAATAGATGCGCCGTGTCACGCGGATAGGTCGCGGCCGGGAACTCGGAGTTCCAGTGGTTCATGAAATTCACAAGAACATCACCGGAAGTTGAACCGCCGTACGGGTCGGCGCTTGTCCACGTGTGCTGATAGGTTATCGATATCTCAAGGTCGATCTCGCTGGCGTAGGTTCCCTCGACCATATTGAGAATGCTGACAATGTTGCTGTTCGCCTGCGCGGCGCCGCCGAGGATAGAGACGTATTGCGAATCGGCATCGGTCGCGATCTCAAGATTGCGAGAGGCAAGAATAGCTGATTCGATATTGTTTTCCGATAGGTATGCGGTCCCGCTTTCGATACGCCGCGGAAGATCGGCCGCGCAGTAAAAACCCGTTCCGCCGATAACGTCTTCCTTTTTATAGATAACAAGCTGGCCCGGAGCGGCAGATTCGGAGAAGCGTGTCGCGGGTTCGACAAAATGACGCTCGCGGCCGATGTCGAAAAAGCCTTCGATCGATGAACCATCTATAGTAAGGCGCACTTCGGATTCGACCTCGCCGGCAACGCGTCCCTGATAGGTGTTGGCCTGCGGGCGTTCCATCTCGACCATGCCGAAAGCCGTAGTGTTTTCGGCCCGATAGTTGGCAGCCAGCATATCATTTTGCCAAACGTTCAGGTCCAGCTCGCGGCCGCCGGACCGCACGCGGACGGCCTCGACCTCACCATTAGAACGTGCGGCCGTAGAGCTGGTGATCTCAAATTTTTTGAACGATCGCGACAGGTCTTTCTTTAATCCTGTTTCCTGCCCGGAAACCGATATAAGAGAAAGTGCGAGAATAGACACGACAAGCAAACCTAAACTACAGGTAGTTCGTATTTTCATTCCGTATTCCTTTGTGTGAAGCTAAAGAGTAACTATTGGAACGAGAACAGATGTGGGTATCTCGGCCTTAGGTTAAAAAATTAATTCT
The DNA here is from genome assembly GCA_020846885.1 of Acidobacteriota bacterium. GTDB lineage: Bacteria > Acidobacteriota > Blastocatellia > Pyrinomonadales > Pyrinomonadaceae > OLB17. Next base: position 4,168 of record JADLDC010000223.1, read on the forward strand.
CTAATTGAGTTTCGACAAACCCGGTGAAGAGTCTGCGGGGGCAGCAGACAAAGCTGCGGACAGCATGATCAGATGATAACAGATTTAGCGGCCGTTGTCTGGAAAAAAATGCCGTGGCC
>JADLDC010000224.1 GCA_020846885.1 Acidobacteriota bacterium
AGCCTGCAGGCTGAGCCGCTTCACGGCAGAAATGGCTTGGAATTCGACGACACCTCCCTGACCGGAGAAAAACGAATGCCGTTTTCCGCTTGAATTTTTTGAGAGGAGCATTTTATGAGAACCCCCAATCAGTTTGGACGAGTTAGGCAATTAATCATCCGTTCATTTGTTTTCACTATCCTTTGCGCTCTTGGCGTTGCGAGCACACCCGCTCAAGCGGTGCCCGTACCGGCCCCGCCGCCAGAGAACATTCTCGCCGGAGCGCTTATTATCCCGATGGACAATGTCAATCAGGGCAACGCAGCCGGCACGACGTTCAATCTTCGTGCATACGGGCTGGCGAATCTGCTGCTTCAGAACGGCATTCCCGTGAAATGGGTGATCAAACCGGGCAAATCCAAGGATGATAACGATTTCTCGGCGAACGTTACCCGTATCGCCGGAACCGAAGGCGTCGCCGGGCCGGCGTCGCTCGATTTTGCCGGCGGGCCCTTTGTCGTAACGAGGGATTACGACACCGCACCCGTGCGGAACATGATCAATACCTTCAACAGCACGGGTACACCGGTGACCGTTTATAAATCGAACGCAGATGCGATCGCCGATGTACGTTACACGCTGACGCACATTCCAAAGATCGCCATCGGGCCTGATGGCGGAAACTTTGGTTCTGGCGTCTATCAGGGACTTTTCGATCGGGCCGGGATACCCAATTACACCACCGGTATCGACGATATCAATCAGCCCGGAGCATGCTATACCATCGCAACCCAAGGGCATCAGGTCGATGACAGCTATGTTGATTCGTTCCGCACATTTGTTGAAAGCGGAGGCAACCTGATACTTCAGTGTGCCTCGGTCGGGACGTTTGAGAACAACTCGAGCGGGCATTTTCAAACGACGGCGCCGGGCTATGCTCTTTTCACAAGCAACGCCCCCGCGACCGAGATCAACAGCAATGCATTTGTCTTCCCGCAGGGTGATATGCCGTTCAATCAGTTCCTCGGCCTGTTGGCTGACCAGGATGGAGCGGTCACTGAGTACGCATACGCTCCGGGCGGCGGGCCGGCCAACGGCAACCTTGTCGCGGCGCGAAATAGCGGCGGGAACTCTAACGTCTTTGTAGCGACTGTTTCGCAGGTGAATGGGCCAGCCGCGACGGGCGGCGTAGTGTTCGAATTTGGCGGCCATGATTACGCGAGGCCTGATTCAACCGAAACCGATTCTGCCCTTGCGATGATCAACGGCCAAAGAATGCAGCTTAATGCCGTGTTCGTGCCCGCCGTCTCGATCTGTCAAGTCGAACCGCAGTCAGTCCTCGGCTATAAATCGGTCCGCCGCATCAACTCAAGGCAGGGCGGCCCGCCCATCGCTCCGGGTGATACGTTGGAGTGGACGATCGACTATGTCAACAACACGGTGGCCGACCAATTCAACTTCCAGGTCCGCGACCTGATCGGTGAGTTCGGCACAAACTCGCAATATCTGACGCTGGTACCGGGTTCAAACCTGGTTACCCAGACTACCGGCGGTGCGACCGCGACGCGGAATGCCGCATTCGACGGAGCAGGCAATGACGCTACCGCGGATATGCTTACCGATGGAGCATTTCTTCCGGTCGGCGGCCGTATTCAGTTAAAGGTCCAGACGATCATTAACGCGAATGTCTTGATCCAGAACCCTGCCGGGTACACTGTCTTCAATCAAACGACCGCACGGAGCGCGACGCTTCCGCCGACGGGAACGACCAAATCGGATGCTATCGATGCTACGAACACCAATATCTTTGGTGTCGAGGCACCGCCGCCCGGCAGCGTTCCGCAAACGCAGAACGGATCGATCATCAACCCGACAAGTGCTCCGCTGCGTCCATTGGCGGCCGAGGCCCTGATAGAGGGGCGTGCCGTAACGGCAGGCGGTTCGGGGATCAACAATGCCTTGGTTACCGTGGTAAGAGCGTCGAATGGAGAGGTCCGAACGGCCCGCACGAACGCGTTAGGATTCTTCCAGATCGGCGGCCTTCCGGTTGGGCAGGTTTATCTCGTAACCGTCAGAAGCAAGCTGTACCGCTTCCCGACCGATCCGATGGTGCTCAATCTAAGCGACAGCATCACTGGATTGTCATTTACGGGCCAGCAGTTCAAGCCCGGAAAACAAGCGACCACGATATTCAAGTCGGGTGCCGGAAAGCGATAGTTTCGCCTGCTTTAAGAAGCAGCATTATTCTGAAGAAAAGCTGTCGGCAACGGCAGCTTTTTTTCGTGTTCCGCCGCCAGGTCTTTAACCCCGCAATGTAATTCCCTGCCGAGACCGCCGGCCTTCCGAATGTCAGGATCGTACAGTTTCTGGAAAGCTTCCCTGATTCTGCCTATTGTGCAAACAAAGGAAAACGGTTCGTCTATTAAAGGCAACCCGAAACTTGGACCGGCCCTCTTCGGAAACGGAGAAAGGAAAAGGCTCAAATTCCGGCTAAAGCCCAGAAATAGACGACTTATGGCCATAGCACCGAATTGTTCGGTCGGGGCGTATGCCGTTGTTCGGCTTAGATCAGAGAGAGGAGTTATGACATTTATGAACAGCCAATTTGAGATCCGATCGGTGCGAAGAATGTTGAGCAGTGCGCTTGCAGCAGTTTTCGCGCTTTGCTTGATCGCCGTAGGAGTTTCGGCACAGGCGCCGCCAAATCCTCCGCCTCCGCCGGAAAACATTCCGGCCGGAGCATTGGTTATCCCAATGGACAATGTAAATCAGGGCAACGCCGCCGGCACGACATTTAACCTTCGCGCTTACGGGCTGGCGAATTTATTGCTTCAGAACAACATTCCTGTCAAGTGGGCGATCAAACCCGGCAAGGCGAAAGACGCCGCCGATTTTTCAGCCAACGTGACCAGGATCTCCGGCTCGGCCGGTGTTGCCGGCCCGTCGAATGTAAACTTTTCGGGCGGCCCGTTCATCATCTCCGCGGACTACGATACGCAGTCACTTCGTGATCTGATCACATCGTTCAACGCCGGCGGCACGGACGTGGTCGTTTACAAGACCAATGCCGCAACGACGGCTGACATACGTTATCTGCTGACCCACAAGCCGAAGATCGCTATCGGCCCGGACGGCGGCAATTTTGGCACGGGCGTTCATCAGGACGTTTTTGACGCGGCCGGCATCCCGAACTATGAATCGGTGACCGACGACATCATTAACATGAACTCGTGCTATACGCTTGCCACGCAAGCCCATTCGACCTCGTCGCAGTTTGTAAATCTGTACAAACAGTTCGTCATCAGCGGCGGCAACCTCTTGCTGCAGTGTGCTTCGGTCAACACGTTCGAGAACAACGCCAACGGCCATTTCCAGACGACCAATCCCGGTTATGACGTTTTCGGAACGAACGACGATACGGACGTAAACACGGCTCTTGTGTATCCGGAAGGTGCGATGCCGTTCAATCAGTTCATCGGCATTCTTGCCAACCAGGACGGTGCCGTCACGGAATACCGCTATGCATCGGGCGCGGCCGCCGCAAACGACAACCGGATCTCGGTCCGCAACAGCGGCAATCAGTCGGCCAAGATGGTAGCAACGGTATCCGAACTTAGCGGTGCCGGCGCGGCCGGAAGTACCGTATTCGAACTCGGCGGCCATGATTACTCGCGTACGAATACCGGTGCATCTTTGATCGAACGGCTTAACGGCCAGAGAATGATCTTGAACACGGTGTTCGTGCCGGTGACGCGTCCCCAGGCTTGCGGCCTTCAGCAGGCGACGGTGAACGGGTACAAATCGGTCCGCCGTTTCAATGACCGCCAGGGCGGCCCGCCGCTAGTTCCCGGCGACACGCTTGAATGGACGATCGATTATGTTAACAACAGCCCGGTCGCGGTCTCGAACTTCAACATTCGTGACGAGGTCAGTGCTATCGACGGCAGCCTTACGGGCAACCTGACGCTCGTTGCCGGATCGAACACGGTCACCATCACCAGCGGCGGCGCGGTCGCAACCCGCAATACCAACTATGATGGTTTGGGTAACGATCCGACATCTGACCTGCTTGCACCCGGTGCCTCGCTGCCTGTCGGCGGACGCATCCAGGTAAAGGTACGGATGACGATCAACACGACTACATCGACGGGCGATCCGCTTCCGAACGGCACGATCCTGTGGAACCAGACGCTGGCCCACGGCGCTCAGATCGTCGGTGAAGTGAAGTCGGACGCCATTGACTGGACGAACACGTCTATCTTTGGTGTGGACACACCGCCGGCCGACAGCTTCCTGCAGTTCCAGAATGCTGCCATCCTTGACCCGACGATCGCTCGGATCAAGACGCCGACAGCCGCCGAAGCATCGATCGAGGGCGATATCCGCACCGCGTCAGGCGCTCCGATAGCGAACGCGATGGTATCGGTCGTAAACGCATCGAACGGACAGGTAAAGACCGCTCGTGCGGATGCCAGCGGACGGTATGTCATCGAAGGGCTGCCGGTAAACAATGTCTATTTCGTAAGTGTCAGGCACAAGCTGTACTCCTTTGGGGGCGGCCCGGTGACACTTTCGATCACGGACAGCGTCACGGGCGTTGACTTCACCGGTTCACCGGTGCAGGTCAAGCCCGGCAAAATGCCGACGACGACCTTCAGGGGTAAACAGGCCCCGATCTTCTAGGCAAACCGAAACAACGGCAAAAAGAGGCTGCCCCGAAAAGGGCGGCCTCTTTTCATATTGGATCCAGAAGCCTCTCTCTAAAAACTCTCTGCGGGAATTAGTGAACGTGCGGGATCGTCTCGCCCTATTGCCCATGATGCGGAAGCCACCGATGCCGCTAACAAAATATTAAAGGAGAAAGACATTTTTGTCCTGAAAACTTGACTGGCTCACCCAGGTTGACTATGACAGTTCACAAACTGTCACAGCCCGGACCACGATCTGATCCGAACCTGTTTTGATTTAACTATCAGAACTATGGCATTCAATGCGAAACAACTTACCGGTCTTCTGCTCATCGGGCTTTTGATCCACGTGCCGTTCAGCTTCGCGCAGGAAAAGGTCAATCGTTACGAAGTAGAGATACTCGCCAACCCGAACCCTGGAAAGAAGGACACGCGACAGGTAAATGCAGTGATGATGTTCGAGGCGGACTCGGTCAAGATCCGGTCGCGGAGGACGGGCAAGTATTTCAAGGAGTTCAAATACACCGACATCCGCTCGGCCGAGCATTCGTATTCAAAAAAGCCGTTCTATTCGTTGTCGCTAGGCACAACGATCGCGCTGACTGCCTTGACCGGTATTCCATTCTTCCTGCTGCCGAGAAAAAAAGAGCGGCACTGGCTGACGATCGTGACGGACAATGACTTTGCGGTAATGAAGGTCGAGAACGACAACTATCGAATGATCAGGAACGAATGTATCGTCCTAGAGATAAAGATAGTTGATATTCGCGAAGACAAGCGGTAAGGTCAGGCAAACTCTCGAAGCCGTTCGAGCGATCCGGCAGCGACCAGCGGGAATACGCGAACTCGAGGGTCATCCGGAAAATTGGCGGCGGCAAGCGAGTCGCAGATTATGACAGACGCCTGATCGATCCCCTTTCGCCAGCCGCGATCGCTGGTCAGGCGGGCAACGAACCTGTCAGGTTCGATCTGGGCTGCCATCAGGAACAATTTAGCGAGGACAAGAAATTTTCCCCAGCCCGAAACTATAGCGATCAGTTCATCCGCCGCCGGCCGTGTTCTGCCGGCAAGTGATCCGGGTACCGAGTTCGCGTCGAGGAATATGCATTGCGATCCAGCCGGCAAGATCGGGCTGAGCTTTTCCTTTTCGTCGAACATGGCGGCGAGCGTTGCACCATTACACACCGGTTTCTCGGCAAACTCCTCAAAGGTAGTACCCTCGGCTTGAATTCCGGTCAACCGACTGATCTCTTCGATCACGATCGCCCTTAGTTCAACGTCCGATTCGATAACCAAAATGCCATTTCGCGCGCGGAGCGGCGGGCGTTCGCGGATATACTCATCAACTTCCTGCCGTGAATAACCTGCTGCCTCGGCCCGCTCAAGGAACCTCGAGAAGAGTTCGCCCAGGCCCGCCCGGCCGCCGGCATCTGAAACAATAAAAACGCCGCTTCCCTGTCTGAACTCGACGGTCCCTTCGGCCGCAAGCTCACGAAACGCGGCCGAGACCGTATTAGGATGTATCTTGAAACGGCGGGCCAGTTCGCGGGTGCTAGGAAGTTTTTCTCCGGGCAAAAGATCGCGGCTGGCAACACCGAGCCGGACCTGAGTTGAGATCTGTTCGCGAATTGATACTTCAGAATTTCGTGATATCCAGAATTTCACTTGCGAAAGTTTACTTTAGCCGTCCGGTGTTTCTCAACCCGCACAAAAAAGGCTGCCTTTGCAGACAGCCTGGAACGATCAAGTGGATCGACGGAACTATTTACCCGGTATCTTTATCTCGCGGCCCGCGCCGAGAACTGAATTCGGCAGCAGTCCGTTATATTTTGCAACTTCGGTCGGATCGGCCCCGTGACGAGCGGCAAGTTTTGCGACCGTATCGCCTGCCTGGGCCTTGACGACCTGAATTCCGCTGCCGGTGACAGGCACATTTGTCGGCCGCGTGTACGAGATCGTGTTGATCTTGTTCGCATTGACCGGGACAAAAACCTTTCCGCGCGGCTGTTTCATTCCGGGATTTGCGGCCATCAATTCGCCGACGCCTACACCGGTCCGATTAGCGATGGCTTGCCAGGTCTCACCGCTGACCGAATTAGCGAGTGTGCTGTTATTGATCCTTGATGCCGGAATTCGCTTGAATACCGCAACGACCTCATTCGCCTTGCCGGGCGGAACATTGATCACATACGGCTCAGGCGGCGTTGTGTTGCTGCGCAGGTGCGGGTTCAAATAGCGCAGATACTGAACGCTCGTGTCTGACGCCTGAGCGAGAATGCTCAGATTCGTCGAACCCGGAACGCGGATCCGGTCATACAGCAGCGGCGGAGCCGGCCGAACGTGGCCAAATCCATACTGTCCCGGATTGTTTGCGATCAAAATGGTCGCAAGGATATTCGGCACGTAATTACGCGTCTCACGCGGCAGATAAGGATACGCCGCCCAGAAGTTGGAAGTACCTGCACGGCGGATGGCACGATCAACGTTGCCCTCACCGCAGTTATATGCCGCCATTGCCAGCTCCCAGTTGCCGCCGTAGCGATTTGCAAGGAATTTTAAATACCGTGCAGATGCTCTGGTGGCTTCGTCAAAGCTGTTTCGCTCATCAACATACGCTGTCCGCTGAAGGCCATA
>JADLDC010000225.1 GCA_020846885.1 Acidobacteriota bacterium
CCTTATATTCGGTCAGGGCCTTCGACAGTTCGTACTCCACGCGAAACTCGCGTTTGCCGGTGTCGTCACGCTCGCCTTCCGGCAGCAGCAGATAAAGCGTTGGCGCGCCCGTGATGGTGGTGCGGCCGTCTTTTGAGGTGAACGTGCCGCGGTTCTTTACGGCCTGGAGCATTGCGTCGCGCTCCGCCGCATCCACGACCGTTTTCAGCCCGGAGATCTTTGTCGCCTGTTCGCTTGAATACATCTTGCCGTTCCATGCCTCGCGCCGCGGATCGGGCTTGGGCAGGAAGAGCGTTTCCGTGACCACGCCCGCGTTCTTTCTGATCACAAGCGTCGCGTTCTGCTGTTTCAGTTCCGTGAGGTAGTAGAAATTATTCTCCTGCCTGAACACGTAATCGACGTCGTTCGTGTACAGCTTCGGTTCTGCGCTGAACAGTACCATGATGCTGTTGTCCGTCATCTTTGCCGCGACCGCCGCGCGTCGGCGGGCGAGTTCGGCATGGCGTTCAGCGTCGGTGAATTTCGGCGCCGGCGGCGTCTTCGGTACGACGTCGAGTTGCGGCACGGCGAATACGGCGAACGACATGCTCGACATTATTATCGCGAACATCAATGCGGGGGTCAGGATACGTTTCATTTAGCTACCTCGAATTCCGTGTCTTTAGAAGCAGTGTTGCCAAAATGATCGGCGGCGAAAACGCGAAGGATATATTCGCCCGCCGCAAGTTCGGCCGGGTCAAGAAAGCCTTCGCCAAATCCGTTATTGTTTACATGGTTCGTCACAATGTAACGAAATATCGTCTCGCCGGTGGCGCCGGAGTGGCTGCCCGGCGCGTATGCGAACAGGACGGCTTCGGGCGGCGGATTTCGGTCAAAGCTTATGTTCCACGCCATGCCGGTGACGGGCGAATTGTCACGGGCGAGTATCTGAAAACCTGATCGAAATACACCCAGACGCCGGCGTTCCGGATTGCCGTCCATGCGGTCAAACGCGCGGACAACGACGCGCGTCCGGCCTGTTATGGTTATACGCTTTTGGCCTGATGATGTTTCGGCCGGCTGCCAATTTTCCTGATAAAATGCTGTTTCCTCGATAATCGGCGGCGTGGTGTCGGTCACGCCGGGCAGGTCGAGCGCAGCGAGGGCATTCATTTCGTCCCCGACGGCACCGGCGATGAGATGTACGTGGTTCATCGGGTTCAGCGTGCCCACGGTTTCGCCGGCCTTGAACGCGGTGCCGCGGCGGACGCGTACGCCTGTCATTCCCGGATCGAATTGAAACCGCGCATCGCCAAGCGGCCGTCCCTCGGCATCGCGGCCGAGGCGGATGTGGATATAGCCGACGGTCGGCAGGCGTATCAATTCGCGCAGTGTGCCAAAGTTTTCGGTCGAGAGCGGATCGGATACGATCTCGTCCCTTATAAACCTCGCCCGTTCGCCATAGGCACCGGCGATGTCGAGTCCGTTGTGGAACCACACGCGTGAAGTTTGATCGACCACCTTGCCGCGAACTTCCCCGAGCGTTCCGGCGATGTCGCGGCGGGCTTCGGGCGGGTCGTACGGCCAGCGGCCGGCGGCGCGTGAGCGGAATTCGGCGGCGTCGGTGCGGCGGGAGCGGTCGATAGGCTGCGGCGCGTCTTTCGCGTTCGCGGCGCCGGCGTCGATGGTGCGGAGCGCGCCGTTTCCGGTGTCGGCGATCACGACGCGATAGCCCTCGCTGACGGCGATGCCTGAGACGCGGTTGAATCTTGCGGCCTTGACGTGCCCGTCGGTGTAGCCGCGGCGGTCGGATGTGATGGTTTCGACGACCGGGAACGTGCGGTTCTTTATCACGCGGATGGAGTTGCCGTCGGCGATAAAGAGGCTGCCGTCGGGGCCGCTGGCGATGGCGTAGGGACGCGAGAAGCGCGATGATAAAAGCGTTCCGTCGCCGAATTCCGCGTTGCCGCCGCCGGCGAGAGTTGTGACGACGCCGTCCGGTGACACAAGCCGGATAAGCGCGTTGCCTGTGTCGGCGACGAGCAGGCTGCCGTTGGCCCACGGCGTAATGCCGCACGGCGTATCCAACTTCGCGTCGCCCCCAGCTCCGTCGGCGATGCCGCGCGTTGAGCCGGCGAGTGTTGTGACCGAGCCGTTCCTGATCAACTTGATCTTATCGTTATAGGTATCGGCGACGGCGATGGCTCCATCCGGCAATACGCTGACGCCGACAGGTGCGTTGAAACGTGCGGACAGCGCCGGGCCGTCCGCGTCGCCGGGCTGGCCGTCGGCGCCGGCAATGATGGAAACGACGCCGTCCGCGGCGATCTTCCTCACTGTATGCGATCCCGTGTCGGCGACGATCAGGCTGCCGTCTTTATCGAACGCGATGGCGGATGGAGTGTTCAGGCCGTGAGCATATTCAACGGGCCGCTGGTCCGCGCCGATGTGCCAGATCTTCCCGCCCGTGCCGTCGGAGACAAATATATCGCGGCCGCGGACTGCGACGCCGAATGGTTCGCCAATTTCGCCTTCGCCGCCTGCCAGAGTGCTTGCGGCGACGAGCGGACGGCCGGGCGTGGCATCATCGGCAATAAAAAAATAATACGCCAGCCCAAAAACAGCGGCCGCGCCGAGCAGGGCGGCGGCGCACGCTATTGCGAGCGGGAAAATGCGTCTGCGGTCGTGCATCTGTGGTCGTTGTTTGACAGCGGGGCGTCTGCTAACATAATCGCACAGATATAATTCCACCGAAAGAAGGAGAGATACTATGTTTTCACTACAAGATCTGCTCGGCGCCGAGCAGGGGACGGAAGCAGTTGATCAGATCAGCCAAAATGTTGGGGCCGAACCGTCGGCGGTGAGCTCGGCGATTCAGGCGGCACTGCCGATGATCCTCGGCGGGCTTGCGAATAACGCATCAACACCGCAGGGTGCGGAAAGCCTGAATACGGCGCTGGACGAAGATCATTCAAGCGGCGACATCCTCGGCAACTTAGGCGGGCTCGGCGGGCTTATATTTGGCGGCGGACAGCAAGCGGCACCTCCGCCTCAGGCAAATGGCGGCGGCATCTTAGGACATATCTTCGGCGACAGGCAAGGGCAGGTCGCGCAGCAGGTAAGTAATGAGAGCGGCTTGGGTATGGGACAGGTCGCGCAGGTCCTGATGATGCTCGCGCCTATTGTGATGAGCTACCTCGGCCAGCAGAAACAGCAGCAAAATGTTGGTGCCGACGGCCTCGGCGGGCTGCTTGGCGGATTATTGGGCGGGTCACAGGCCGCGGCCGCCCCGTCGTCCGGCGGCGGGATCGCGGACATGGCGTCAAGCATCCTCGACCGCGACCGCGACGGCAGCTCGCTAGACGACATAGCCTCGATGGCGTTCAATTATATTACGAAAAAATGATGTAGAAATGCGGAATGCGGAATGCGGAATGCGGAACGCGGAAAGCGGAATGCGGAATGCGGAATGCGGTCTTGATTCCGCATTCCGCGTTCCGCGTTCCGCATTCATAGCGCGCGGGTTTTACGCCTTGATGTTGTTTGGGGATGCAAAGAAGGTCGTGGATGAGATATTGACGGCGATGAGAAATTAGTTGTGCTAAAATTAAGTGGTATGCGTACGGAGGTTTCAAAGGAAGGTCAGATAGTGATTCCGATCTCGCTGCGCCGTCGGTTGGGGATCAAACCTGGAGATCGGTTGGAGGCGGATATAAAGAACGGCGACATTGTCCTGTCACTGCGACCCGAAGAAAAGAAGCCTCGCAAAGCCCGAATCATTAAAGATCCGGTCACCGGCCTGCCGGTTATTGACGTTGGCGAGGACGCCCCTGTGCTGACCAGCGATATGGTTCGTGAAATGCTCGCCGATTTCCCATGAGATATTTGCTAGATGTGAACGCACTTATCGCGTTAGGAATAACTCGGCATCAGTTCCGTGACCGTGTCCGCACTTGGCTTACTTCCCTTGTCGCAAAAGGAATTCCCAAACTCGCTACGTGTTCGATCACTGAACTCGGCTTCGTGCGAATCGTGTCACAAGTTCCTGCCTATAACGTCACGCTTGAGCAAGCTAAGACCCAACTGGCGAAATTGAAACAGTCACAGGCATACCATTTTGAATTTCTGGTCGATGGTAATGATGCGTCAATGCTTCCGCCCTGGATCAAATCGGCCAAACATACAACCGACGGCCATCTGGCAGAACTCGCCACGTCCAACGGATGCGTACTCGCGACGCTCGACGAAAATATTCCGGCTGCGTTTGTAATTCCATAAGAGTGTTTTGGCGACGCGAAGAAGGTGGTGGATGAGATATTGACGGCGATGAGGGCGTAGGCAAGTGAACAAATCATCGGTAACAACAATTCGGCAAGTGCTAGACCGACTCGCGCGTGTTGCATCAAAAAGCAACGACACAATTGAAATCGTTTATGACCGCGAGCTAGCTCGCATTCGAAATCTCGACCGCGAAAACATCCTCGAAGCAATTTCTGAAGCAATAGGCGACGATTCTAAACGCAGAATACATGCCCCACATGTTTATTCCGAACTAACAGACGTTCCGGGAATCGAAAAGATTTTCGCGGATCTACTAGATTCCTCCGACGCAAATGGCCGTAGTGCAATTATCCAAACGATCAGATTGCATAACATCAGGTCGCTGGTCGAAGTACTTAACCGGCATTTTGTAAAAGAATCTGACGATTTCTGTCGGGATCAGTTACTCGACACACTCGGAGCGTTGGCCGACGAAAGCAGCTTGCCGATCTTTGAATATCTCATGCGCAAGACCGATCGGCGCGACGAGCGGCGCATCCTTTTGGCAGCGAAAAATTATGTTCGGCCAGAATTTAAGGATTACCTAAGCAATGTGTTTGAATCTGATTCGTCGGAAAAGTCGCATCGAATATTTGCCGCATGGGGCCTCGCAAAATTAGGTAATTGCGAAGCTTATGAATATTTGGTCATGATGCTGGACGACCCGGAAAAAACTATCAAAGCTGAAGGAACAATTACATACGATCCGGGCCAGTCCGTTCGGGCCGCTCAAGCGATATCGGATATAAACGGGTGGAATTTCACTTGGGGAAAATCGTCAGTTGATCTCATAAGAGTGAGGCTTTCGTCTGCATGAAAAGCTTTCAATCAAACGAATTTGGTTCTTTTGCATTTGGTCGATCGATGATATTTTCCGAACGAACAAGAACACCATTACATGCATCGATATATTTTTTGCAACTGGCGAGTATCCCCTATCGCGCCTTCATCTCCGCATCGAGCCGGTCTTTTAGGAACATTTTTATTAGCGATTGATAGGGCACGTCGCGTTTGTTTAGGGAAATGCTTTGCGTGAGATGCGCTCGATAAGATCATTCAGATAGGAGCGTAATTCGGTAGCCGGAATATCTCCCGGCAGAGTCACATCATCGCCGAATTTTATCTGTCCAAGCACCCACGCAAGCTGTGCCGGTGTAAGGCCGCTGTCTTTTTTGGCCGCGTTCTCAAGAGCGGCATTAAGATCGACGCCAGAATTTTCCAAATATTGAACGTCGATCAGATCGCGTATCTCCGACCTCGAAAGAAGAGCGCAGAGTTTATTGGCAAGAATTTCCTCGGGCGTATCTATGCGAATTCCGTTAACTATGCGTTTGTCGGTTTCGACCTGAAAGACATATTCACGAACCAGATCGACGATAACCGATTCGTATTCGCGGCTAACCAGAATTCGTCTGAGATCAGGAGCGGTTTGTATGGGTTCGAAGACAGCTCCGATCGCTTCCGCAACTTCCCGGACCAACTTTGCTCCGCTGTCGATCTCGTTTTCCATCGTGAAAAGATCGAGGTCTTCCGTAGAACGATGGCCCAAATAAAAACCAGCCAATGCCGCGCCGCCGGTCAAAAAGAAGCGGGTGTCGCGACGAAAGAATTCCTCAAGGAAATCCGTTTGTAGTTTGCTAAGCCTGTTTTCGATCGATCAATCCCTGACGCTGCCACTGGTCGAGCAGGAAGTCCCAGAAAGCCAGTCGCCGTCCCAACATAGGTTTAAGTTTATCCCAGAGTTCAGCCACTTCTGTCGGGGTTGTGAATCGCCAAACGTCGGTGTCGCGAGCCTGCCGCATTATCTTTGCTAAAAGGCGTATTTTATCGGGTTCGGATGCCGTTTCCAAACGCCTTTTCAGATCGGCGTTCGTCATCGGATCGTCCCACAGAAAATATGGGATAGCTGTCGGTTCACTGCTTGTCGAAAGTTTCGTGCCCATTATACTTTCATCTCCGCATCGAGCCGGTCTTTTAGAAACATTTTTATTAGCGATTGATAGGGCACGTCGCGTTTGTTGGCGGCTACCTTTAGGTTGTTTAGCATCCAGACGGGCAGGCGGAGGCTGATCGTTTTTGTCGATGGTTTTAGATTCGGAAAGACCGCGACAACGGCGTTGTCCCAGTCGAAATAATCCGTCGAATCATGGGTGCCCCAAAACTCACGTTCTTCATCCTCGTTCTTAAAATCACGAATTTCTTTTAATTTCTTCTTCATATCGACGCACCTCACGGTCATTTATATCGCGGCAAGTGATCGGGACGTTATATATTTTCTGATCCGAAACTCGGATCAGCTTGCCGCTGCGTATTTCATACGGCTCGAATTCGGAGTCGTCTTTTTCCGCGAAGATCAGTTCGGCGTTTATACGACCATCTGCATCACCGATTATCGTCGCGGCTTCCCCAAGAAATTCAAGAACATGCCGTCCAGTGTCGCGGCCGTTAAAATAGAATTTCAAACCCCTGCTCGACAATCGCCGAAAATTAAAATGATGCCTATCGGCAAGCGTCTGCAGCTTACCGGAAATCTCGGGCGAGGCCGTGTTAAATTTTAGTTCGCCGTCGTAGCCAACTAATTCCGGTATCATATGATCTTTCCCGTTGTGATAATAATAAATGTTGCCTAATTGTCATAAGCATGTTTCGTTCTTTTTTTTTCGAAGCCGGCACAATCGGCTCGACTCATGCGTCATCGGAGCAGTTCGCAGAACGACCCTTTGAATCGTATACGCGCGGCAACTCCGAAGGTTGCGGAAGTAGTGGTGTACTCACGCCCATCTCAAATCAAGTCCGCGAAGCGGACGCAATAGCAGTAGCTACAGGTGGAGCGAAGCGAAACCTGTAGGCAGTGCAAACCCAAACCCCGGAGCGTGTGAAACACGCGACACGATCCGATGACTTACGCGCGTCTTCTCGACACATCGCCTTCGCCGGAAAATCCGGCGTCGCAGATCGAGGGTTCAATTCGCTGCCGCGTGTTTCACACGCTTCCGTTCGTATTGCACGCTGACTACAGGTTACGCCTTCGGCTTCACCTGTAGCTAAAGTTATTGTCGCGTGCTCCGCACGCTTTGTTATACTGCGTTGAGCTTTACGCCCCGTGCTTGCTAAAGTGCGGGTGTTTGGAATATGATGCGTCCCAAAAACTGGAGGCACTTTAAGATGAGCACTGCACCAACGCCGGAAATGGAGACTTTGAAATCCCGTCTGAAATCGACTTGGGAGGCGGGGGATTTTTCTGAGATCGCGAAGCATATTGAGTCGGCGGCCGAGGATTTTGTCGGGCGGCTGGATATTCAGGCGGGGATGAAGGTTTTGGATGTCGCCTGCGGCAGCGGGAATTTGGCGGTTGTGGCGGCTCGGAACGGGGCGGATGTGACCGGCATCGATATTGCGGACAATCTCGTTGAGTCCGCGAAACGGCGGGCGGCGGTGTTGGGTTTGGATATTACATTCGAACAGGGCGATGCCGAGGCTTTGCCGTATGCGGACAACACGTTCGATGTCGTGATGACGATGTTCGGTGCAATGTTCGCACCGCGGCCTGAGTTGGTCGCGGCGGAGTTGGTGCGAGTTTGCAAACCCGGCGGCCGCGTCGCAATGGCAAACTGGACACCCGCAGGCTTTCCGGGCCAGATGTTCAAGCTTTCTTCGAAATATCTTCCGCCGCCGAATATGCCGCCGCCGGTTTTGTGGGGCGTGCCGGAAACAGTCGCCGAGCGTTTTGGCGATAATCTGACCAACCTGAGAACGACGCCGAGGATGGCCGAATTTGAATACGATTTCCCGCCGGCACAGGTCGTCGAACATTTCAGAACATACTTCGGGCCAACCGTGATGGCTTTTAAGGCGATCGCACCGGAAGATCACGAAGCCGTCCGCAGCGATCTCGAATCGCTTTGGAGTGAACACAATCAACGTTCCGACGGCACAACTTTTGTCGAGGGCGAATATCTTGAGGTGATCGGGACAAAGAGGTAAGTCAGTACCGCCTGCGTTAGCGGGTGGACGGTTAGCTGCGAATCGCACCGTTGAACCAAACTGGCCCGCCGCTTACCGTAAGCGGGTACTGACAAGACTGGCCCGCCGCTTACGCAAGCGGGTACTGACAAGTCGAACAAACTGGCCCGCCGCTTACGCAGCGGGTTCTGACAAGTCCATCAACGCCAGCCTTTTTACTACTCTGCCGTTTTCAAGATGTTCCTCAATGATCTCCGGCACGTCATCCGCCGTTACCTGACCATAAAGGGTGCCGTCCGGGTGGACCATTACGGCCACGCCTATTGAGCAGAATCCGATCGAGCCGCATTGGGTCAGGAGTATCTCGCCCATTGGGTTGCGGCCTTTCTTTTCCTTGCCTTGGCGCAGGCCTTTTTTCGTTAGGATCCGGTCGAATTCCGAAAGCACCTCTTCGCCGCCAACTTTTGAACAGGATTTGCCCGTACAAACAAAGACCTGGCGTTTTATCGGCGCCTTGAGCATTGGGGCAAGTTTTTCCAGCTCCTCGCGGTCGGTTATGAACTTCTTATCTGACATCTATATTATTTTGCCACGAATGGGCCGCCATTGGCATCGAAGAGAATTGGGTTTATGGTAGAATCACTCTTCGGCTAGGATGGCCGAGATCGCCCCTCCCGCGCGGCCGGGGTTGCTCACAAATGGCAGTTGGCATAATCATTCACGTCTCGGTCGGGTCTGAAAAACGCACCGAATTCTTCGCGGAACCGCGCCTGAGCATC
>JADLDC010000226.1 GCA_020846885.1 Acidobacteriota bacterium
GTGGTGGCGGGGGGGAGGATCGAACTCCCGACCTTGGGGTTATGAATCCCACGCTCTAACCATCTGAGCTACCCAGCCGTGGATAGTAGATTATAGACCAGCGGCAAGACAATTCAAACTGAGTAGTGGCCATATTTGTTTTCGTTGCTATTTTACATTCACAAAAATTTGTTATACTACAGAACGGTTTGCTGCGGATCGGTATGAAGGTCGGCAAGTTAGGCAAACTGAAAGGATCTTAGACGTTCCCGGATATGTCCGGGTAAACAGATTTTCTGGGTCGAGCGCGGTTTTGGTATTCAGAACATGTGCTCCCTGAGCTGCAAGGCGGTTTAGGCCGTCCAGCTTATAATTCCTGCGTGACAATCTACAAAGTCCCTTGTTTTGGAACCTGCTTCCAAAGCCAATGCCTTAAGTTTAACCACGCGTAGAATCTGTTCGTCCGGTTCTGCCGGATCGAGGTCTGCATAGGTCCAGCCAGTTTCCATCCGCTCTACGGAAGCGATCCGCGAAAGCAAACGGCCGAAATTAGAATCGAGGGAAATACACAATTGAATATGTCGAAAGAGATGATCGTCAGCGTCAATGGGCGCGAGAAAAAGATAGCGATCCTGGACAACGGAAAAGTAACCGAATTTTACATTGAACGCGGTGAGGAGAATTCCGGCATTGCGGGAAATATCTATAAGGGCCGAGTGCAGCGGGTTTTGCCCGGAATGCAGTCGGCCTTTGTCTCCATTGGGCTTGAGCGCGATGCGTTCCTTTACGTCTCTGACTTCTTTGACGAAGAAGAAGAGATCGAACGCATAGTGATGGAGAAATCCAAGAAAGGCTCACCCGAAGACGCAAAGCGGGAAGCGAACGAACAGATCGACCGTGCCCGCGTTACACGTGAAAAGCAAATGGAATCGGTGCAGGAACTGGCTGAACCGCTCGAGGCGTCAGAACAGCCTGAACACGATGCAGAAGAAACCAGGCCTTCGCGCGGCCGAAATCAAAGAGGTGACCGTTCGCGTGGAAGAAAGGGACCCGCTCCCAAAGAAGCGGAAGAGTCACAGTCCGACGAACAGCCTACCGCTGAGGAACCGTTCGAGTTCAAGTTCGAATTTGAAGATTCAGGGTTCGAGCGCGTAGAAGATGATTCGGACACCGGCGAGATGTTCAAGGATGCGTTCCGGCAGGAAGCGATCGTTGATCAGGTGCGTGCGGTCGAATTCGAAATGGAAGGAATTGCGGCCGCGGAGGTAGGTTCGCTGCTGGATTCTGAGATGGAACGGCCTAGTGGTTTTGAACGCATAGCCGACGATGACGAAGGCCCCGTTCCTGATACGAAAGCCAAAGGCCGCGGAAAAAAGGCAGCTTCAAAATCAAAGGAGCCCGCCAAGTCAAAGGCCAAAAAGGCGAAGACAGAAACGGCCGCTACGGCCGATCCGGGCGAAGAAACAAAGAAGCCCGCTAAACGAGGCCGTTCGAAAAAGACGGCCGAGGCCGAAGGCCTGGACGATGCCGAGGCAAGCGTAAAAGAATCCGGCGATGTAGCCGAAATGTCGGTTCGCCGCGGCGGCCGTGGCCGCAGGCGGGGCGGCGGCAGAAATCGACGCGATGACGAGTCGGCTGCGACGGGCGAAGCAGTCGAGGGAAGTGAAGGCGCGGAAGGCGAAACAAGCGATGACACCGCTCATGCAGATGTTGCCGCAAGTCCGGAATTAGAGGCGGTTCCAGAGGCAAGGGATGAAGAACCGGAGGCCGAAGCAACAGAAAAGACCGACGGGCGGCGGCCTGCGGGCGAGAACCGCCGTCCGGGGCCGGACAACCGCGATCGTCGGAACGGACGCGACCGCGACCGCAACCGCAGCCAGGGAGACGGCCGTCGGCCGGACCGCCACGAAAAACGCGACCGGCCGCCGCAACCGACGATCTCTGACCTGCTTCGCGAAGGGCAGGAAATACTTGTCCAGATCGCCAAAGAACCGATCGCGCGAAAAGGCGCCCGCATCACATCGCACATCGCTCTGCCGGGCCGGTTTCTTGTTTATATGCCGACGATCGAGCATCTCGGCGTTTCACGCAAGATCGAATCGTCGAGCGAACGCGGGCGGCTTCGCACGCTGATCCAGCGAATTCGTCAGGAAGAAGACATTCCGTCAGGCGGGTTTATCGTTAGGACGGCGGGTATTGGTATTTCAGAGGAAGACCTGCGGCAGGATGCCCGCTACCTTGTCCGAACCTGGCAGGACATCAAGAAGACGTCTGAAAAAGCGAAGTCGCCGGCGATGGTGCATGCCGATCTGGACATTGTACAACGGCTGCTGCGCGATCAGATGTCGGATGAATTTACCGCGATCCGCGTGGACAGCGAAGAGGAATATCTTCGCACGGTCGAGTTCATGAACCGAATCCAGCCGCGAATGGTCAACCGCGTAAAGCTTTATACCCGCGACGAGCCGATCCTCGACCACTACGGTGTTCAGGAAGAGATCGAAAAGGCCCTGAAGCCGCGCGTTTGGCTGAAGTCGGGCGGATATCTGGTGATCAATCAGACTGAGGCGCTTGTCGCGATCGACGTCAACACCGGCAAGTTTGTCGGCAAGGGAAATGCCCGGCTTGAGGATACGATCACGAAAACGAACATGGAAGCGGTGGAAGAGATCGCCCGGCAGATACGACTGCGCGACCTCGGCGGAATTATCGTTCTTGACCTGATCGATATGGAGGACCGCCGCAACCGGCACAAGGTCTCGCAGGCGCTGCAGGAAGCTCTGGCCCATGACAAATCACCGACAAAGGTGCTGTCTTTCAACGATTTCGGCTTGATCATAATGACGCGCAAGCGCGTCAAACAGTCGCTTGAACGCACGCTATGCACGGTTTGCGAATACTGCGAAGGCTCAGGTTGGGTGAAGTCGCCGCAAACGGTCTGCTTCGAGATACTTTCGGAAGCCCGGCGGCTGTCGCGTGACTCGGAAGATGTGCGTCAAACTACGCTGCGTGCTCATCCGGACGTCGTTCAAGCACTTAGAAGCACCGAACGAGCTGTGCTGGATGAGATCGAAGCCTACCTGGGCAACGTTGACCTGACCGCCGATACGACCATCCATCAAGCACAATTCGATTTTGCGCTTGTTTGATCGGATCGGAAGGAGTAAGGGAAGAAGAGGCTGGCCCAATGGCGGCCTCTTTTTTTTCGCGGTTTGCGAGGATGCCAAATTATCTTGATCTGCAGACGTGGAACGCGGATGCAGATCTGGAATTTGAAATCTGAAATTTGAGATTTGAGATTTCAGATTTCAGATTTGTGATCTGAAGTTTAGAACCTGGATCCAAAATCCAAAATCTAAAATCTAAAATCTAAAATCTAAAATCTAAAATCTAAAATCTAAAATCTAAAATCTAAAATCTAAAATCTAAAATCTAAAATCTAAAATCTAAAATCTAAAATCTGCGGTCCTACATCTTCAGATCTTTCTTTAGCTCTTTAACATTCGATGGTTTTGCGAAGATCGAATCGGGAATTTGGCGGTTGTGTTCGATCGATTCGTAATTGATGCGCGAGGCGTGTTTGCCGTTGGTGAAGTGGTCGATTATGAACGGGGCGTTTACTCCGTCAACATCGACGAATTGGGCGTAACGATCTTCTTCGTTCGAATCTTCTCCCTCTGGGCCGGAGCGCGTGTAGATGGCTTTCATCGGCAGGCCGGTATCGGCGGCGAATTCGAATTCTACGATCAGGCCATCGTTGTAGGTGAGTTTTACTACATCGTTACGTTTTCCGAGCGTGGAGGGGCGTTTGCCGGCGTAGCTTAGCTTTGCTTCTTTACGCCAATGGCCGCGGAGCAGGTTGTCGAGGCTTGTGCGGATGCCGAACTTGAAATTCTCGACCTGCTTCTCGCCCTGCAGTTTTATTACTTCGGCATCGCCATCGAATGTCCAGCCGGTCGATCCGACATTTGTCTGGACGCTCTTTACACCGCCGCCCTTAAAGTCGGTCCGCTCCTTGTCCGGGAAAACGATCACGTCAATGAAGGATTGGAACGAAACAACGCCGCCGTCCTTGATTATGCTGTATTTTCCCCGCCCGATCTGCGAGGTTATCTTCAAATATTTGTCACCGCCGAGGTTTTGGACGGCCTTTTGCAATATGGCCTCTGGGTCCGGCGATGCGTCCTGCGAAAGTGCCGCGGACGCGGATATTGCGATCAACGCGGCGGCAAAGAACGCGTAATTCCGTAAAGATCTAAAACTCATACTTTGATCCCACCCGGCTATGGTTTGAAATCGTATTCGATGAAAACGTGCTGCGAAACGGGCTGTTTGCTCTTTTTGTGAATGGCCGGCGTAAATTTGATGGCTTTGGCGGCCTCAATGGCTGCTTTGTCGAATTCGCGGGGCATATTACTTGACGCGTTGCCGACGAGCAGCTCGCCATTGGCCAAAAACGTTACGCCGACGACCACTTTGCCCTTCACCTTTTCGGCCCTGTATTTTTCCGGATACACGGGTTCGGGCTTGCTCGTAAATTTCGGCTTTGTCACATTCTTGTCCGAGTCTTCAAAAAGTACGGTGACCCTGTATTCCAGCTTTGCTTTCATCGCCGCCGGTTTTCCCTGAAACCGGGCAGGTTTGAAAAAGAGTTTCTGCAGCCCAGCACGTACCGCATCACCGACGCCGTGCGGCAGATCGTTAACGATCACAACATCTCGGACCTTTCCGTCTTCGCCGAGGGTGAAGGTCGCGTTGACGGTTCCTTCAACGCCGTTCTTTCGTGCCGCATCCGGGTAAACTATCTCGATACCGCCCATCTCAGGCGGTTCGGTGATCATTGCCGGTTCGAAGCTATAAAGATATTTGAACGAAATGTCCTGCCCGTTTACCGCGGCGGCCGAGCAGAAAAGAAAAGCGGCGATCACGGCAATGCCGATGCGGGATCTTGCTGCGAGGTTTAACATAAAGGTTTGGGTGAAAATTTGATCGTGCAAAAGGCCGAACACTGGCATTCTACCCCAATTTTCCCGGCGGCCCCAAAATTCTTTGCGAAAAAAGACCTGGCCGATCTTTGTTCAGCCAGGTCTTTGATGCCGCAAATCGCTATATTGTCTCAGTTAAGGTGAAAATTATCCATCGGTTTGACCACGATGTCGTCGTTCTCGGCATCGACCACGAACTGGCGGCCGAGTTTCCATTCGTTTGTGATCGGGAGTTTTACCTTCTGATCAATATGCCGTTTCAAAAAACGGGCCCCATAGGCGGGCGAAAAGCCTTTTTCTGTCAGCAGGTCCAGGGCGGATTCAGTGATCTCGACGACCTTGCCTTGCGACTCCATCTTTCGTCTTAGCTTGTTGAGGTATATCCGGGCTATGTCGCGGACCTCGTCCATCGTCAGCGGCGAGAAGACTATGATCTCATCGATGCGGTTGCGAAATTCCGGTGTAAAGCGCGTTTCCGCCGCTTTCATTACCTCACCCTTTATCTGCTTTACATCGCCCAGGGTCTTTTGTCCGAAGCCGAGCGGCTTTTCAAATTTCTTGAAGCTTTCCGATCCAAGATTTGAGGTCATGATCACGATGGCGTCGGAAAGATAGACCTTTTTGCCGCGGCCGTCCGTCATCCAGCCTTCGTCAAACGCCTGAAGGAACAAGTTCATCAGATAGGGCGATGCTTTTTCCACCTCGTCGAGCAAGAGGACCGTGTACGGATTGTCGCGAAGCTGTTCGGTCAAAATGCCGCCGCGTTCGCTGCCGACAATGCCTCGCGGCATGCCGATGAGCTTTTCGATGCCGACCGTGCCATCGCCGTATTCCGACATGTCGATGCGGATCATTTTGCCTTCGTCGCCGAACATAAATTCCGCAACGGCCTTGGCAAGTTCGGTCTTGCCGACACCGGTTGGCCCAAGGAATAGCAAAACGCCATCGGGTGCGTAGTGGTTATCCTTGAGCGGGCCTTTATTCAGCCGAAGCCTTTCAGCAACGGCCTTGACCGCATCTTTCTGGCCAATGACGCGCTTGCCGAGGTCTTCTTCCATCAGAGCAAACCGGTCGGACGTATCGCGATAGATCATGTCCTTCGGAATGCGCGATTCCTGAGAAATGACGTCAATGATGTGCTCGGGCAAAACGGTCAAACCGTTCGCCTCATTGATCTCAACCTTCACCGAAGCGGTATCGAGCCAGCCTATGGCCTTATCGGGCAGGTGAAGATTGCGAATGTATTTCGGCGACATCTCCAATGCGGTGTCGATCGCCTCATCCGAGATCGTGACCGAGTAATTTTTTTCAAGCCGCGGCCGGATACCGACCAGTATCTGTTTGGTCTGGTCGATAGTTGGCTCTTCGACCTTGACCAGTCGAAAACGCCGCGAAAGGGCTTCGTCCTCGCCGATATATTCTTTGTATTCAGTGATCGTGGTCGCGCCGATAATGCGGAGCTCGCCGCGTGCCAGGCTCGATTTGAACATATTGGCCGCGTCGCTGGATGTGCCCATCGCCGCGCCGGCACCAATGATCGAGTGCGCTTCGTCAATAAAAAGGATGATATTGTCCTTTTCCTTTACTTCGTCGATGATGCCCTTGATGCGTTCTTCGAACATTCCGCGAAGCATTGTTCCCGCGACAAGCCCGCCCATCTGAAGCTGGACGATATGAGAGTCGCGAAGACGCGCCGGGACCTTTTCAGGCTCAAGCTCAATAAGGCGTGCAAGCCCCTCGACAACCGCGGTCTTTCCCACGCCGGGTTCGCCGACGAGCATTGGCGAATTTGAGCGTTCACGGTGCGAAAGTATCTCGATCATCTGCCGGATCTCGCTCTCGCGGCCGATCGTCGGCGGGATCCTGTCCTCGCGTGCAAGCTTGTTCAGCGATACGCCAAAGTGTCGCAGGAACGATGGCAGTTCATATTTTGCCCGCGTTCTTTCTTCTTCCTTCTCACGCTTGCGGATGCGTGTGCGGGCCGTTTGTGCGACCTCATCTGCCGGCACGCCCAGGTTTTGCAGAACATCGTTCAGCACGCTTCGTTCATCATTTGATAGAACGTAAAAAATATCGCTGCCGTCGATCACCCTGCGGCCCTGCGAGCGGGCGCGGTCCATCGCGCGTTTGAACAGTTCGGTAGTTTCAGGAGCGATCCTGTATCCTTTGCCCGTGTGCTGCCGCCCGTTGGACATCCGCTTTTCGATCAACAGTTTGACCGAACGCGGATCGACCGCAAGATCGCGCATTGTCGATGAGAACAGGTCGTCCTCCTCGGTCGTGACAGCGTGCAGGATGTGCTCGATAGCAACGTAATTCTGATCACGCCGCTTCGATTCATCCAACGCGGTTTCCAGCACACGCCTGCCGCTATCGCTGAATTTGTCTTTATAAGCGTCTATATCTGCCATAAATCTATATTGATTCCCTGTGGAATTGGATGCCGCGAAGCGCGTAAATTATGCCAATTGAAATTGTAGCACTTTAGGCTTGGCCGCTTCCAGAAAATTCAGATGACACAATGGCTCGCTCTGAATTCTCATACACCGTGTGCGAATCCGTTTGCTCACTTTGTGTCACTAGCCTGGACATTTGTGTTGAGAAAGGCGATCTACCACAAAGATTCACAAAGTTGAAGACGCAAAGGTCACGAAGTTGAAGGCCAAATTCACACTGGACCTCGTTATGCCGGATGGCCTAATGTTTGGGTTCTTTGAGCGGCTCAAATTCCACCCGGTCATATATCTCGGCAAGGGTCAGGGCACACCCAACACTTTCGATATCGAACGAGTTCGTCATCTTATTGAAACTCCTGTACACCCATTCGCCATCGGCCTGTTTTGAAAAATGTTCGACGAATGGTTTGTCCTGCGATACCAGAACGTAATCCGTCAGCGTTTCATTGCCCATTCGATAACGCGCAAATTTTGTCGTCCGGTCGTACTTTTCAGTGGACGGCGATAATACCTCGAATATTACGCGAGGGTTTAGCAGAACGTCTTTTTCAGGATCGTGAAAAAGCGGATCGTTGCACACTATCGTGAGATCCGGATACGCAAACATCGACGAACATGCCGTACGAACCTTCATGTTTTGAGACAGAGGCTCATATTCTTTGCCCCTCAACTGCTTACCGATCTCGCCAACAAGATTGATATATATGCGGCTATGCAACAACGACTCGCCAGCCATCTCGAACTTTCGTCCATCGAGATATTCATTACGGTGTGCACTCACGCGTTCCTGAGCCAGATACTCCTCTGGCAAAAGGTGGCGATCCGCCTTCCGTTGTGCAAATACCGGATTCCTCATGCTTCAAGATCCCTATTCAGCTGCCGACTGTGCACGGCCTTTTCCCACCTGTACGCGGGCCGGCCTGATCAGCTTATCGCCGAACCGGTAGCCGCGCGAATATTCGGCGGTGACCTTGCCGTCCATATCGGCGTCGGTTTCGGCCATGTCAATGGCCTCGTGTATTTCCGGGTCGAATGTTGTTCCGACAGCCGGCACCGCCTCGACGCCGACGCTGGAGAGTGCCTGTTCAAACGAGCGAAGTACGCCTTTTACGCCATCGCGCAGATGCTCGATCGCTGGATCTTTTTCGCTTGCTTCTACCGCAAGGTTCAGATTATCGAGTACCGGCAAGAGGCGCGTCAGAAAATCGAACTGGCCCTGTTTGGCGCGGTCCTCGAGCGTTTTGATCAACCGTGTGCGCATTTCGGCCGTATCTTTTTCCAACCCGGCCTTGGCTTCTTCAAATTTCGCCTGAACGCCGATCAGTTTTGCCTCGGCGGCTTCGCGCCGTTCGGTCTCGGCCTTGAGTTTGTTCTCAAGCTCGATCTCGCGGGCCGACTTTACGGGTATGTTTACCGCTTCCGGTTCATCGGCGCGGATACGTTCGCCCTGCTCGTTAAACCGCCGTTTGTCCTCGGTCTTGAGCAGCGGCTCTTCGTCCGAAAATTCGCTTCTAAATGGATCGTTATCGCTCATCGGTTTTCGTTTGAACATTACTTATAATCTTAAATCTTATGCCGCGATTGTGAAAGCTTGCCAATTTTGGCTTCAACTCACCGCGGCCTTCTGCTCGCCGTCGGCAGAAAATACCATCTCTCCGTTTTCAGCCGAAACCTTGACCTTCTGCCCGCTGGCGACCTCGCCATTTAGCAGTTTGACGGCCAGCGGATTCTGGATCATGGTCTGTATCGCCCGCTTCAGCGGCCGTGCACCGTATACCGGGTCGTAGCCTTCCTTGACCAAAAGGTCGCGGGCGGATTCATCCAGTTCAAGGCTGATACCGCGTTCTTCCAGGTTGCGCCGCAGCTTTTCAAGTTGAACGTCGATGATCTTAGCGATCTCCTCGCGTGAAAGCTGGTCGAACACGACGATGTCGTCGATGCGGTTCAGGAATTCCGGTTTGAAGTGCTCGCGAAGCACATGCAGCACCTCGGTGCGGACATTTCTATCGGCAAGCGGATTTTCCATTGCCGCCTGGATCTGCCGCGAACCCAGGTTCGAGGTCATTATCAGTACCGTGTTCTTGAAATCAACAACACGTCCCTTTGAATCGGTCAACCGGCCGTCATCCAGAATTTGCAGCAGCACGTTGAATACATCGGGGTGCGCTTTTTCGATCTCATCGAACAGCACTACCGAGTAAGGCCGCCGCCTGACCGCCTCGGTCAACTGGCCGCCTTCGTCATAGCCAACGTATCCGGGAGGCGCCCCGATCATTCGCGCAACGGCGTGCTTTTCCATGTACTCGGACATATCCAGCCGGACCATCGCCCGTTCGTCGTCGAACAGGAATTCGGCCAGAGCACGCGCCGTTTCGGTCTTGCCTACGCCGGTCGGACCGAGGAATATAAACGAGCCCACCGGACGATTTGGATCCTGAAGCCCGGCACGTGCACGGCGGACCGCGTTTGCCACAGCCGTCAAACCTTCATCCTGCCCGATCACGCGGCTGCGAAGCTTTTCCTCCATCTGGATGAGCTTCTGCATTTCGCCTTCGAGCATTTTTGAAACCGGCACGCCGGTCCATTTTGCAACTACCTCGGCGACGTCCTCTTCATCGACCTCTTCTTTTAGAAAAACGCCGTCCGCTTGAAGCTGTCCAAGCCGGTCCTGTTCAGTTTCAAGCAGTTTTTCGATCTCAGGGATCTTGCCGTATTGCAGTTCGGCGGCCTTGTTCAGGTCACCCTGCTGACGGGCGCGTTCTAGCTCTGTACGGGCCTCGTCAAGCTGCTCTTTCAGGGAGCGCATTTTCTCGATCTCTTCTTTTTCTGACTGCCACTTGGCCTTCATCGCGGAAGATCTCTCGTTCAGATCAGCGATGCGTTTTTCTATGTCGTCGAGCCGCTGTTTTGATCTTTCATCGGTTTCGCGGGTCAGGGCCTGGCGTTCGATCTCAAGCTGCAGTATCTCGCGTTCGAGAATATCGATCTCCTGCGGCATTGAATCGATCTCAATACGCAGTTTGCTTGCGGCCTCGTCGATCAGGTCGATTGCCTTGTCCGGCAGAAAACGGTCGGTTATATATCGATTAGAAAGCGTGGCGGCCGCAACGATCGCTGAATCTTTTATGCGCACGCCATGATGTATCTCGTAGCGTTCCTTGAGCCCGCGCAAGATCGCGATCGTGTCTTCGACCGTCGGTTCGCCGATATAGACCTGCTGAAAACGGCGTTCGAGTGCCTTGTCCTTTTCGATGTATTTTTGATACTCGGCCAGCGTGGTCGCACCCACCGCACGCAGCGTACCGCGGGCCAGCGCCGGCTTTAGCATATTCGACGCATCGATCGCTCCTTCGCTTGCACCGGCGCCGACCAAAGTGTGCAGCTCGTCGATAAAAAGAATGATCTGCCCTTCGGCCTTTTCTATTTCTTTAAGAACGGCCTTTAGCCTGTCTTCAAATTCGCCGCGATATTTCGCGCCCGCGAGCATCGCGCCCAGGTCAAGCGAAACAAGCCGTTTATTCTTTAGCGTTTCCGGCACATCCCCCGAAACTATACGCTGTGCCAGGCCTTCGACAATTGCTGTCTTGCCGACGCCGGGTTCGCCGATCAGCACCGGATTGTTCTTTGTACGGCGCGAAAGTATCTGGATGGTGCGGCGTATCTCATCATCGCGGCCGATCACCGGATCGAGCTTGCCCTTGCGGGCCCGTTCGGTCAGGTCCTGCGCGTATTTCTCAAGCGCCTGAAAATTTTCTTCCGCATTCTGGTCGGTTATCTTCGAGCCGCCGCGCATATCCGTGACCACCGTATTTACATCTTCGCCCGTGACACCGTTCGAGCGGAGAATGCGGCCCGCGTCGCCTGTCTTTTCAGCGGCTATCGCGATCAGAAGGTGTTCGGTCGAGATATACTCGTCCTCCATTCCTTCGGCGATCTTCTGAACGTCCTGAAAGATCGTGTTGGTTCGCGAGCTGAAATATTGCTGGCCGCCGCTCACCTTTGGGAGCTTTTCGATCGACGCCTGCAGTTCGGTGGTAACCGCCGCCACGTTTACGCCGATCTTTCCCAGGATGGGGCGCACGACGCCTTCCTTTTGCTCAAGCATCGCAAGCAGAAGGTGCTCAGGTTCGACCTGCTGGTTCTGGTTCCGTTCGGCAACGCCGATGGCCGCCTGGACCGCTTCCTGGCCGCGGATCGTAAATCTGTCGAATCTCATAGTTGTATTTTACCGCAGAGACGCCGTTACCGGGAGAAGAACTTTTAGGCCCATCACTCCCCGCGGCATCTCTGCGGTTCAAAAAACCGCGTTCCTAGGCCTTCGCCGTGTTTGACTGCTCAGCCTCGATCGTTTTTGGAGCCGATGCTCCGCCTATTTCTATCTTTCGCGCCTTGGTCTCTTCGCGTTTAGGAAGGCTGACTCGGAGAATTCCGTTCTCGAATTCTGCGGTAGCCCCTTCAGCAGTGATCGTCTGCGGCAGCGTGAAGGACCGGGAGAAAGAGCCGTAGCTCCGTTCAACGCGATGGTAATTGTCCCCGTCGACCTTCTTTTCGAACTTTCGTTCGCCCTTTAACGTGATCACATTGTTCTCGACCGAAATGTCGAAATCATCACGCTCCATGCCCGGCAGATCGGCCTCGAGCACTAGTTTGTCCTTGTCTTCATAAATATCGACGCTCGGCATCCATGAGCCTCGGACGATCTCCTCACGGCCCCGCGGCGTAACGCCAACAAAGAGCCGCGTCATTTCATCCTGCAAGCTGCGAAGCTCGCTAAACGGATCGTATTTAACCATGTTCATTATCATTTCCTCCAAAACTTGAGTAAGGTCAATGACTAAACAATTAGTCCAAGAAAATAATA
>JADLDC010000227.1 GCA_020846885.1 Acidobacteriota bacterium
GGCCTGGCTGCGAGCAAATTGCAAAGATGATCGTCTGCCACTACAATACCAAAATGCTTTTTCACAGGGCCGCGCTCATTCTAGCACTTTCCGTGCTCATTCAACTCGCTGTCGGATGCGAGAGGGCTCCCGTCACGGAAGCGAACAACGCGGCGGTGAACCGGGCCAACTCGAATCGCGCGATCGAACCGGGCATGGAAGGCGCCAAGGACAACGCGGACGAACTTGGCACGCTGATAAAACTTCCCTACGAGCCCGAGGACCTGGTCTGGAAGGATTTCGCGGCCGCCGACGGTAAAGGCCGCCGCTTGCTGGCGGTGATCCAATTGACCCCTGAAGAATCGCGAAAGCTCATTGATTCCGCATTAAAAGCAGGTCCCGGTAAGCCGGTATCGATCTCAAGTGAAAAGTGGTTTCCAAAAGAACTTGTAACTCAAAGCGAAATGAGTCCTGATGAAGGAATTCAAGCGACATCCTATGCCACAAATGAATTTTTGCGGCCTCCGTTTACTCAGGGAACACTTTCGCATGTGAACAATACCGATTTTTTTGTCATCGAGCTATTCGCTCAATGAATCAAAGGCGCCATCAGGCCACGTGTTGTGCAACCTCCGCATCGCTTAGCGGCATCCATTTATTGCTCACGGACTTTCCCAGGATAGCTAACTTTATCGTTTACCTATTTTCGACTATCATCTCATAAGCGCTCTGCACACCATGCACCTGTCGAAAGTGATCATTGCCGCACTGCTCGCCGGACTGTTTTTTTGCGACGCCGCGGCACAAGATCCAAACCCCGTCGAACGGCAGGTCGCAAATCCGTTAACGGATACGCCGAACATTAACCCAGTCGCTCCTGAACAGAGCGTCAAACCGCCGACCGCCCGCCGCACTGATGACGACAACACGATAGCATCCGGAAATGTGGTCGTTTATTCCGAAAAGCAATCTGTTGAAGGCAAGGAAGGCAGCCGCATTCTGACCTATACCGGCAATGTCGATGCCCGTTACCTCAAATACAGAATGCAGGCCGATAAGATAGTGCTGTATGAAGCGGAAGACAAGATGGTCGCCGAAGGCAGCGTCGTGTTCGATGAGGGCGATGATCAGCGAATAACCGGGGCACGTGCAGTCTTCTTTCTAAAGACTAAGCTCGGACATTTTGAAGATTCGACCGGTTTCACAAATCAGACGAACGACGGTACCGTCATCTACTTCACCGCCGAGCGGGTTGATAGGACCAAGATCGACGAGATCGTGGTCACAAAAGGAAAGTTCACGGCGTGTGATGAGGCCGTACCCAAATGGTCATTTACCGCCGACGAGGCCACGATAAAATTCAACGATAAGGTAAAGCTGAAGAACGGCAAGTTCCGCATTAAGGACGTGCCCGTTCTGCCTATACCCTATGTTTCCATCCCGATAAAGGAACGCGATCGGCAGTCAGGATTTTTGACGCCGACGTTTGGCTTTTCAGGCAACAAGGGCATTCGCCTGCAGGGAGCCTACTTTCAAACACTTGGCCGCTCTGCGGATATTACGATCCGCGGCGACGTTTACACGTCGCGCGGCGTAGGCTATGGCTTTGACCTGCGGACCCGCAGCAACGATCGTTCATTCCTGAATTTCGGCCTCTACGCGGTCAAAGACCGGATCTTTGGTGCAAAGGAAGACGCAACTCATCCGGATCAGGGCGGTTCCATCTTTTATGCCGAAGGGGTCCAATATTTCTCGAACGGCTGGACCGGTGCCGTAGATATGCGGGTCACGTCAAACCTCGCGTTTCGTCAAATTTTCTCGGACGGCGTACAGCAGATCATTTCGCCTATTGAGGTTTCGCAGGCATTTGCCAACAAAAGCTGGACAAACTACACGCTCGACCTCCTTGCTCGAACTCAGGCCATCTCGATCCCAAATGTGACCATTGGGATCAACAACCTTCCGAGTGTTCATTTCGAGAAAAGGCCTTCAAGGCTGTCGTTCATGAAAGGCATCTATTTCTCGTTCAAAACAGGTATCGAGGGCACATCCCGCCGCGAAACTGTGAACGACCTTGCTCTTTATCGGGCGCAAACCGGGACCGACCCGATACGAACATCGCTGTTCAATCTGCGATATGACGCTTACCCCCAGGTCACCGTACCGATCAACACAAAATATGTGAACTTCACGGCTTCCGGCTCAATGCGGTTTACATATTACTCTAATTCGTTCAACGACATGCGGCGGCTGACCGAAACGGATACTTTAAGAAAGTACGGCGAATTCAGATTCGATGTGCGCCCGGTTGCTCTCGCGAAGAACTACTACGGAAAAGACAATGAGTTCAAGTTCAGGCACGTGATCGAGCCGTTCGTGACGTATCGATACATTAAGGGGATAGATAATTTTCACAACATCATCCGTTTCGACCAGCTTGACACTATAACTGATACAAATGAGGTCGAATTCGGCATAGCGAACCGTTTCTACACCCGCCGCTATTCCGAAGCCGTAACGTCTGAGGCACAGCGTCAGCTTTCGGCATTGGCAGGATCGAGCGGGGCCCAGATCGCATCGGCCGATCCCGGAGATCCTGTCGTTACGAAAAATGCGGAACCCAGGCAGGCCGAACGCACAGACGAGGTTTCATCAGTGAACTTCATCCTCGCGAACGCTGCGAAGAAAAAAAAGGATGATCTGGCGATACAGCCATACGAGATCTTCACTCTCGTCGTCCGCGGTAAGTATTATTTTGATAAGACCTTTGGCGGGGCACTAGTACCGGGCAGGCGAAACCAGATCGCCTCGATAACAGACCTGACCTTCTACACTTTCGGGGGCGTTGCACGCAGATTCTCTCCGCTGAGTCTCGATATGACATATCGGCCGCAGCGAACGATCTTTTTTAACACGCGAATGGACGTCGGAACCCAAGGGGACGCTGTCCGGGCAATTTCGGCCACCGTCGGCTATGACACCCGGATGCTGAAGGTTTTTCAGACATTCTATTACACACGGGCAGTTGACCTGATCCCGTCGCTTGCGGCCCAATTCACAAACCCGGCCAAGGCCGCGGTGATCAAAGAACCGGGTACGCTTCGCGGATCGCAATGGAGCCCCTCGATCTTCATTGGCGACCGCAACAAAGGGCTCTATGCCGGGGCCGCGGTGTTTTTCGATTTCGAGAACCGCCGCGCAGCCCGCCTGTCGCCGCTCATATCCTCACTTTATACCATCGGGTATGCTTACGATTGCTGCGCTCTTGTTCTCCAATGGAACAGTCTTAACGTTGGCCCGCGCAACGAGAACAGGCTGCTGTTCAGCTTTCGCCTGAACGGCATCGGAGCGTTTGGAACTGAACAATTTGGGACGGGTTTGCGGTAGAAGCTTGACTCGCTAGCGGCTACGCCTTGTAATTACCTATCGGCGTTAGGTTCGCGGGCGGATGATAGTTGCCGCGTTTTGGATCTACCGGATCGGCAATATCATCGTCATAGCTTTGCCGGCACGCCACAAGCAGCGTCATCAAAGTAATGAACATCACCGAAACCGCCGTTATGTGAAGTACAAAATCAAAAATGCTATGGACGAGAACGGCAAAGCACCCCGCGATTGCCCCGACCGCAACGCCGCGACGGTATGAATTTGAGACGGCGGCGCTTCTCATTCCCTGGCGAAAGAGCCAGAGCAGGAAGAACAATCCGATCACTATGCCAACCAGGCCCGCATCCGCGGCAACCTGCAGATAATCGTTATGGGCCTGCTCGACACGAGCCAGGCCGCTGTAGGTATCAAACGGTGTATAAGCCGTTCCAAGGGCTCCTAGGCCGGCTCCTAGCGGCATCGTGTTCACGATCACCTGGGTCGTTACGGACCAAATGTGGCTTCGGTCCGTCGTAACATCGCCGGAGGCCGTGGTCTCTGCGATACGCGTAAGCGTGCTCTCACCGCCGACAAAGATCGAACCGATAACGATGCCAATTATAAGCAGTGCCGCAAGTCCCGATCTGATGAACAAACCTGTACGGCTTTTCGCACCAGTCGTCAGGACGACAAGCAAAATGACCTCCGCAAGTAGTGCGATAAGGCCGCCCCGCGAACCGCTCAGCAGCAAGGCAACGCCCATCAACGCAATACCCGTTATGTACAAAAGCCGCTTGTCACGCGCCACCGAGCCTGAAAAAAGCATTCCGAGCGGGACCGCGATGGTCATTTCCATGTAGGCGGCAAAATTGTTGCGGTTCACGAACGACCCGAATGGCTGGGCCGAATTGGCCTCGTAGATACCGTAGATCTTTCCGGGGCTGAGCACGGCCTGAAGGATCGCAAAAAATGCATAAACGAAACCGAAGATGGCAATGACAATGACCAGCCTGCGAATGCGGCCGGCCGAGTTCACCAATACGAGCGAAACCGAGAAAAGCAAACCAAGCGCAAGATAATGCAGGGCCGACATCTGCGTCGCGTACGGATCAAACGATATCGTACGAGGAATGCCCGACAGTCCCGCCAACTCACCGATCGAACCAAATGGGACCGCCTGGACCAGTCCATATGCCGCCGCCGCGTAAAATGGCAACTGAAGTTTTGACGAACTGAGCTCTATGGTCCCTTTTCGGAACGCATCAGCGGCCCAGAGGACCACCATCAGGGCAACGGCGACATAGAAAAGCGCGAGTACCGGTTGGTGGACAGTGCCGTACAGGACCGTGGTCAACACGATCACAAAGATCATCAGGAAAAATGCGATCCGGTTCGGCCAGGTCATATCGTCAGCTAAGTCGAACTGCAGCGGCATGCAGCGGTGATCAAATGCGTTCTAGTTTGAACGCGTCAAGCCAGACAATGCCGTTTATCGGGCAAATCTCACCGCAGCTTTCGCGTCCGGTCCTTACATGGATCCCGTCCGTGCCGTCGGGAACCGCGAACTCTACAGTTACCGGCATCCAGTCATGCGATCCGACAGGAAAGCGCGGGCTTCGGGCAAGTAAAACATCATTCTTTGCATCCACAATGTCGATCACAGGTTCTCCACCCGTCCGAAGGTTTTCTGCCCTGACCATGAATCTCAGCCGGTATCGGGCGCCGGGTTGCACAGCCGTCAATTGGGAGAGGTACAAAAGGCTCGGGCGGTTGAATCCCTTGAAATTGAACTTCAGGCCTCGTTGGCCGTCCGACTTGACGTTCGCGTCCGGCAAGATCTCGACCTTGCTGTCGCTTCGATTCAACTGCCACCCGAAAAGTGTACGTTCAGAGTCTCCGAAAGCTTTTTCAAAACTCGGATTTGAGATCGTCTCAAACTGAGCGTCCGGGTCAATGCCCGCTTGCCGGGCCAGTTCGAGGGCCTCGCGAAAATGACGCTTCTCGTACAGGCGTTGGGTCATATTCTTCAGGATCGGCAAATGCCGCGCCCTTACGTCCTCCGGAATGCTATTCCAAACGCGAAGTGCATCGGCGGCGGCCCCTCGAACCGAATAAAATACCGCAAGCGTCACACGCGTTTCAGGCGTGTCAGCTGCAACCTGTTCGACACGCGCCGGGTCCTGGTCGAAATAGTCCCATGCCAGGGCAAACACCTGCTCGCGGTACACAAAACTCTTTTCGGTCGCCTTGGTCAAATACGCAAATGCCTCATCGACCCGATCGCGACGGAGATAAAAATTCCCGATCTGCCACTGCGGGAACGTATATTCAGGTGCAAGGCTGAGCGCGTGTTTAAATGCAGTCTCCGCTTCATCTAAACGCTCTGCCTGTTCGTACGACCTTCCAAGTTCGATCCACGAGCGGTAATCGTATGGCGAACAGCGGACCGCGTCCTCAAAATTTCGTATCGAGGCGGCAGTGCTTTCAGGTGTAAAATCTTCTTTTAGCTTTTCGGCCAGAAGCAAACGCGGCAACCTGTCACGCGGTGAAAGATTGACCGCGGCCTCGGCAATTTCAAGCGAGTTCGGCTGAATGGGCGATGTTAACTCACCAAGCATATTGGCGATCTCCCATCGAACCCCGAACCACGCCAAAAGCACGGCGACAGCGACCGATCCGAGGATCGCCAAGCGGCCGAATGTGCTTTTTGCTTTGAATGTTATCATCGATGATGCACGCCTATCTCAACGCTTGAGAAACTCGGCGGTCTTTGCGACCACATACTCCTGCTGTTCGGGTTTCAGTTCAGGAAAGATCGGAAGCGCCAATGTTTCCCTCGATGCCCGTTCAGCCTCCGGGAGATCTCCTTCGCGATAACCGAGATATTCGAAGCACTCCTGAAGGTGAAGCGGAACAGGATAATAGACATCAGTGCCAATTCCCTGTTCGGCCAAGTAACCTCTGAGTGCGTCGCGGCGTTCCTCGATCCTGACAACAAACTGGTTATAAATGTGACGACGCCCGTTGCGTTCGACGGGCAAAGAGATCAAGTCTTCCAAGCCCGCATCCGCAAAAAGTCGGCGGTACCGCTCGGCATTTGCCTGTCGCTGCTCGGTCCATCTGTCAAGATGCGGCAGTTTTACACGCAGAACGGCGCCTTGAAATCCGTCAAGCCGAGAATTAAGCCCGACCCATTTGTGATGATATCGTTCACTCGCTCCGTGGACACGCAAGGCGCGCAGGCGTGCGGCAAGGGTATCGTCATTTGTCGTCATAACCCCGCCGTCGCCCATTCCGCCAAGATTTTTCGACGGATAGAATGAAAAACATCCGATCGCTCCCATCGAACCGGCGCGCTTTCCATTAAACTCCGCCCCGATCGCTTGCGCGGCATCTTCCACGATCGGTATGTCGGCATCATCGCAGATGTCAGTCAGCCGCTCCATGTCAACGCACTGTCCGAACAGATGAACAGGCTGCACGGCCTTTGTCCGCTTCGTTATCTTCAGAGCGGCCGCTTCGACATCGAGGTTGAACGTGTCGGGTTCGATATCGACAAAGACAGGTTTAGCTCCAAGACGGGTGATCGCACTGACGGTCGCGAAAAAGCTGTATGGTGTGGTAATGACCTCATCACCCGCGGACACGCCGAGGGCCATCATCGCCAGGAGCAACGCATCGCTTCCCGACGCACAGCCGATCGCGTGCCTGGCCGAACAATGATCCGCTAGTTCGGTTTCGAGTTCAGCGACCTCGCCGCCGAGAATAAATGCATTCGTATCAAGAACGCGGCCCAAGGCGGCCTCGATCTCGGGCCGCAGCGTTTCGTTTTGTTGTTTTAGATCAAGAAGCGGAACGTTCATCTGATTTGCTGACACGGTCATCCGGATCCGGCTCAAACGGCCAAAGGCTAAATTCTACCGAAACCGTACGGAATTTGCATTTTTGTGTCTTGTTTTTTAGCCTACTCGGGATGATCTCTGAAATTAAGGCACGTACGGCGGCAATGATCCGGCGGTTGAAAAAAGCTTATCCCGACGCACATTGCGCCCTTATTCATTCAAGCCCGTTCGAACTGCTGATCGCGACGATCCTTTCCGCGCAATGTACCGACGAGCGTGTAAATATCGTTACCGCGGAACTTTTTAGAAAATACCGCGGCCCGCAGGACCTTCTTAATGTCTCACAGGCCGAACTCGAATCGGACATCCATTCAACCGGCTTCTTTCGAAACAAGGCGAAGAGTATCAAAGGAGCGTCACGCCGGATAATCGAGAATTTCAATGGCAATGTTCCGCGAACGATGGAAGATCTGCTGACACTGCCGGGAGTCGCAAGAAAGACCGCGAACGTAGTGCTCGGCAATGCGTTCGCTGTCGCATCGGGCGTCGTCGTTGACACACACGTCGCACGCCTGTCACACCGGCTGGGCCTGACTGAAGAAAAAGATCCCGCCAAGATCGAGAAGGATCTGACCAAACTCGTACCAAAAAAGCATTGGATAATGTTCCCGCATTGGCTGATCACTCACGGCCGCCGCATTTGCGTCGCACGCCGGCCAAGGTGCCGCGACTGCGTACTCGCCGATATCTGTCCGTCCCGCGATCTTTTTATTGCGACCGGCCAGGCCGCGGACCCAATGCAGAAGCCCGTACGTGAGTAAGGGGCATACTCTCTGCAGAAGCCCGCGCGCTAGTAAGGGCACACTCTCTGCAGAAGCCCGCACGTGAGTAAGGGCATAATATTCAACCAGCATATTATGCCGTTACTCACGTGCGGGCTTCTGCAACTACGTGTTTGCCGCCGCAAGATGATCTAACGCACGCTAGTTTCCTTTCGGGGCTTCCGGCATGCTGCCAGCGGCGAATCTTGGCAGCAATTCGTCACGCATCGCGAGCGTGTAAACCCCGGCGGCAAAGATTATCGCCGACGCCTTTACATCGTCCTCGATTATGCGTTCATACGTATCAACATTGGTGTGCCACGTTACGCCGAAGTATTCGATCGGGTCTTGCGATGCCCCGATCCCCGGCAAGCCGGCAGCGTTGAACGAAGTGCTGTCCGTTCCGCCCAAGCCTCGGCTCTTCGTGCTGATGACGCCCGCAAATCCAAGGTCCGAGAACGGCGCAAGGGCGTCACGCAGTACGGTGGCGGTTTCCGGCGGGCCAAAAACGCTAAGTCCGCGTGCTCGTCCCGTACCACTGTCGATGTTGAAATAACCGCCGAATTTTGCAAATTCCGCAGTCGGCGCTTCGGCCGTTCCGAAGTGTTTTTTCACATATGCCTGCGAGCCGAGCAATCCCTGCTCCTCGCCGCCCCAGCAGGCAACGCGGATCGTCCGGCGCGGCTTTACGCCTATAGCCTTCAGTATCCGAGCAGCTTCCATCATCGTCGCACACCCGATCGCGTTGTCGGTCGCACCCGTTGCGGAGTGCCATGAGTCAAGATGCCCGCCGAGCATGATGACCTCGTCCTTTTTATCGGTTCCCGCGATCTCGCCGATCATATTGTAGCTCGTAGTTCCCTCAGGCACGATGTGGCTTTGGAGATTGAACTCAAGTTTTACGGGTGTCTGATGAGCGAGAAGGCGAGTGATGCGGCCAAAATCTTCGTTCCGCAAAACGACGGTCGGGACAACCTTGGAAATATCGAACGTCCGGTTGTTAAAGGCTCTAACAGCACCGCGGTCGAGCTGTGATTCGTTGATCCGCACCAGGACATTGTTATCCAAAAGAAATTTCTCGATCTGCTCGTTCACCTGAGCGCCCGTCAATGCGCCTTCACGCGGAGTGATCGGCGTACGCTGTGGAAAACGGAATTCCGGTGTCGGTGAATTCGGATCAAAACGCTTTTTCGCATCCTCCAGCGGAATGTGCTTCGGTGCCGGATCACGCGACTGATCGATAAAAGTATGTTTGCCGACAAGCACGATCTTTCCGTTCACGCTGGACTTAATGCCATCGAGATATTTCGTCAGTTCGGCCTGGGTCGGCATTTGCTGGACTTGCGGGTTCGAAGCCGCGGGAAACGTTGGCACGATAAGATGGAATGCATCTCCGGTAACAGTGCCTTTGGTCGAAGGCGTCCATGCCAGGACCTCAAACGTCAAGGTATCAGGCACAGGCGAAAGCATCAGGCCTGTGGCGCGGTCGCTGACCCATCCCGGATGGCCAAAATCCCAGGGTTCGAGAAACGCGTTATCGAACCCCCACCGTTTCATCTCGGCCACGCCCCATTTGGCGGCGTTCACATAATTTGGCGAGCCGGTCAGACGCGGACCGTAGAGATCCGTAAAATAGTGCATCGTATTAAGGATCTTCGAGTTTTCCGTACCTTCCTTTCGGATGGCGGCGTAAACGTCCTGGGCCGGTTTTGCCGTTTGTGCCAGAATAAAGTTTGGAAGAAGCAACGCTTGAAAGGCCGCAAGCGCAATTAGGGTTTTTATGGTGGTTAATCTTTTCATTTTTCTAATTGTCGGTGGAATCCGGTTCTAACAAAAGCCGCACAGGCACGGCGTCAAACACCCTTTATATGAATATATACGATACATCAGAAAAAAGGTTTTCCCAACCGCCTTCGGTCGGCTGATAGCTGATGGCTGTACCTTATACAGATTGCCCATAACCACCATCATTCAGCCGCCACGCGACAAATTGTTGAATTATCTTAAGCATCCCCGCCTGCACTGTGCGAGAATGTCCAAATGGAAATTGTCTGGCATGAACTGACCGGCGGGCTTAGCCAACCGGATGAATTGATCCGTGTGGCCGTAAGGCTTTTTGCTGCGTTGGTGCTTGGCGGAATGGTCGGGCTTCAGCGTGAACGGGTTGGGAAAGCCGCGGGAATGCGCACGCATATTCTTGTCACCATGGGAACGGCGTCGTTTGTGCTTGCTGGAATGTCCTTTGATATGCAGACAGACGCGCTGTCTCGAATAATACAAGGAGTGGTGACCGGTGTCGGCTTTATCGGCACTGGAACAATATTAAAGCAGACCGAAAAGAGCGAGATACGCGGCCTGACCACCGCCGCCGGGCTGTTTATGACATCTGCCATCGGCGTCGCCGTCGGCCTGGGCAAGATCGGCCTCGCGGCAATTGCCGCTGCCCTCGCCTGGGTCGTCCTCGCCGGCCTGACCTACGTGGAAAAACGGATCGGCCCCGACATCCCGCCCGGAAAAGAAAAGGCCCAGGTTTGACCTTCGACCGTCGAAAGCTCAAACCCAGGCGCTCATTTTCTTCGCCGACGAAATCCATCTTGGATCTGACGAGATAAACGTTAGCCAGAAATTGATTATCTTGATCCGGCTTAACCCTACGCCGCTGAAGATCGCGATTATTTCTCCAATGAAGGCAAAAATTTTCCTAACGAAGGCAATAATTTCTCTCAAGATACCAATTATTTCTCTAAAGATACCAATAATTTCTCTCAAGATCCCGATAATTTCTCTAACGGAGGCAATAATTCCTTAAACGAAGATGATAACTTTTCCGAAGGCCCCGTTCCGTAGAATGCTGCCCATCCGCCGGAAAGCTTATCTGCTCCGCGATCACAGCTTCGCCCGTATAAACATTCGTCTGCTTCTTCGTCCCGTTCTCACGCAATTCCGTCAGCACCTTCCCGCCCAAAACGCTCGCACGGATATAATATTCAGTTTTTGTCGAACTAATATAGGCCGGCGGAGCACTGTGTACCCAAGTCTCCGTCAAGTCCACACGCTTCACCGCCCGCCCGTCACCGTTTGATTTGAGGAGCGCAGGATTCGTAAAGCTACTACGTCGAGTCAAAAAACAGATCAGTCACTTGACACGAATGCGAACCTTCGGACTTCTTAATGAACCCGTGGCAGTTTTCAAGCCTGACCCCTTTGGTGACACGAGCACACTTTCGTTAACAATCTCCGCATAAATATCAACTTCGTCAAGCTTCTGTACGTTAAGACACCCCTCACCCCACGAAATGAAGAGGTTCCGTTCGAATCTGGTAATTGCGGTCCGTTGAAACGGGCTGTTTCTGGACTCAAATGGATCTTCGGTACACCCGACCAAATAAAGCAATGAAATCGTATCTAACGTTTCCGGATCAGACCTTGCAAGACCGGCAGTCTTACCTTTAACGATGTATGGAACGATCTTACCCTCGGCAAGCACTTCAACCGAATTGATAGAGGGCAAGAAGACCTTCTGCCTACTAATCGTCAAAAGAGCGGCGTCGATGATCAACATTTCTCCAATCACATACGATTCTTTGCGTACGGCAACTTTGAGCTTAGCTACGCTCCCAATCTCCACACTCAAATCCGGTCGTTCATTGGCTGAAGCAATTCGATAATCTTCGTTCGCACGATTAGCGGGCACGTTCTGGGCCGGCACGGCAAAGCTGATCAATCCGACTAAAACACCAAGCAAGCATTTTCTAAATAACTCCATAACAATTAGTCCTCATCATTTGGCGGCACACCACTTCGCTAATGCCGCTCGCTGCTCAGATGAAAATCCAAGTTCGCCCGTAAGAATACTTTGGTCAAGTTTATTGCCATCACTCATGATATTGTTCCGATTCTTAGAATGAACGCCTTGGAAATTGCCAAGTATCTTCCTTAAAAAGTAATGAGCGGCCTCATGTACACCAACAGCGGCAATCGAACGTGCCACTGCATCGTCGGTTGTATGGTTCTGCACCCTTCCAAACATAGAGTATTTTGTCCAGTACGTGGCGACATAGCCCCTATTCTGAATACCACCAAAGAAGGAGTTTTCCGTGTATCCCAAGGTTAACATGGCATTGAATCGAAAGGTGGGATTGCTCCGATACTTATTTTCCTGGGCGACATTCTCTCGCTCTGCGGAGGGGTCCCCACTAAGCCGCTGTTCGATCGTCAGATTGTATGACCCTTTCTCAGTTTCGCTCGCGGCTGTGGGATCATTGAAAACAAGCTTGTGACCAGCAGCCGCGAAGGTTTCTTGCATCGCCGCTTTTATCATTGCAAGCTGCTTTTCGGAGAGTGTTTTATCAAGGACATTGAGATTGATATTGAATGTGCAGCTCTGGGTCTGTCCCGATGGAGATTCGATTCCGTTCGTGCCTTCGTGTATCGAACCAAGCGTATACGATCCGCCGCCGAAAATATAATCGTATTCGTAGCGCGTGGTGGCGTAGGAGGCGCTGGTGTAGATGGAATCGGGATCGCTGCCGGGCGGGGGTGGAGCGCCATTATCACCGATCGCTCGCGTCACGGGGTAAATATAGAATGCGGAAGCGACCGCAGGAAGTAGGTCATAATTCGAATTTAGCCTGCCTGATCCGTTGTCAAGCATCTTTGTGCACAGTCCCGGACCTTGCTGCACAAAGCCATCGACTATGCAGCCGTATTCCGGCCGGAAGACGTCGCCGCCGTTGTAGCGGAAGTCGCGGAGGCCGGCCGGCGGCGGGATAGTCGGGTCGTAAGGGTCTTCGTCCGGTATCCTGCCGCCAAGCGGTTCGAGTTCCGCGTTCGGCAAAGGCTCGCTCCCCGTCGGCGAACTCCCGTCCGCATGCTTTCTGCTATAACTCCCCGTCACCGGGTCCTCGTGTTTCCAAACAACATAACCCCATTCGGCCTGATGCTGCCCATCCGCCGGAAAGCTCATCTGCTCCGCGATCACAGCTTCGCCCGTATAAACATTCGTCTGCTTCTTCGTCCCATCCTCACGCAATTCCGTCAGCACCTTGCCGCCCAAAACGCTCGAACGGATATAATATTCCGTTTTTGTCGAACTAACATAGGCCGGCGGAGCACTGCGTACCCAGGTCTCCTTCAAGTCCACCCGCTTCACCGCCCGCCCGTCGCCATCGAGCAGATTCGAAATAGTATCCTTCCTCCGCTGAAGGCTCTCATCCCAAGCCATCACCGTCCGCACATTCCGCCCCGACGCATCAAACGCCCACCCGTCATATGTATTCGTCGCGATCGGATTGCTCACAAGATTCCCGGCGTTATCATATATCTCGTCCCCATTCAACTTCCGTCCGTTAGCATACGCCGCCGAAAACCCGCCTTCGTCGCCCCAAACATCCGTCTCCCGACTCGTCAAATTTCCAAACGCATCATACCCAAGCACCTGCGAATACATCGACACCGTCTCCGCGTATCCGCCCGGCACAACACGCGACGTCGCCGCGTAACCCGTCAGCCGCAAGGCATTGTCGTAACATTGCCTAAGCCTCAATCTCGAGCCTGATCCGGCGAGAGAAGGAGTTCGCGGTAATTGCAGAAATTCTCCTTTAGGGAAACTCGATATTCGTATGTGATCCGACCGCGATTTCGCACGATTTCGACTTCGCTTGGGAAAACCATACTTCCGTCCTTTGACACGACCTCCATCCTGTCTGGCACAGCAAGCCGCACCAGATAGTCCTTTCTCGCTGGCACCTGGACATCAAAAGAGCCGCTCCGATCAAGCGTCCGAACAAATCCGTGTTCAGTTTTTCGGCCGCTCTGCCTACAATCTGGACTCGTACTTTCCGGCGAGTTTCATCCGACAGACCACGAATTGTACCGCTGATCGTTAATAGCGGCCGCCGAGTCATCGAACGTTGAAGTTGGACAAGATCGGCTTTCGCGTCTTCAAGGGGTGATGTTCGATTGCAGGATGGTTGGACCTCGTGCCCACCCGGAAGTTCGGGAGGCACTCGCTACGTGCGAACGTTAGCTCAACGGTTTTTTCAACCGCCCCCTTAAACGTGCGGTCAATCGCGAAGTACGCATGAAGTTTTGGAAACGCCGATTCAGTGTCTTCCTCGACGCGTAGCAGTGTCCCTGTATAGACCCCTTTTGAATACGCGTAGGCAGTGCAATTTGAGAACGGTTCGCATGTACACGAATACCCCTTTAGAACAAAGGCAAAACAGACAAAAATGAGAACCGGGATCAGCTTAACAACGCTTTGAATCATAAACGAACCTCTCCGAAACCTATTAGCCTGTCGGCGATTGAATCACATAGACCGAACTAGCCCTTCCGGGCGCTGTCCGGTCTTGAGGGTCGGCGGAGTGCCGCGTCCCGGTGTGCCGTGCGGGGCGGCCGGCATCGCGGCCCGCCTCGGGTCAGATTCCCTTATCATCGCCGCCTATGGCTTGCAACGACGGTAGAATTGATCGCGGCGCGGACGAATGGTGACGTTCTGAATTCTTCCGATATTGACAACATAGACAGTTCCTGAATCTTCATCAGAATACTCGACCGCTTTCGGTTGGTCGAGCACGCGCTTTGCCGTGAATCCGCGTAGGTCAACTCCCAAAGCCTTAGGATCGATCCATTCGTCGGGAGAAAACCCAATTTCTATAACGGTGAATGGCTTAACGTTCCACCCGATCCGCTCCGGCCTATCCGGCCCGGCAATGCAATCC
Organism: Acidobacteriota bacterium; assembly: GCA_020846885.1. Taxonomy (GTDB): domain Bacteria; phylum Acidobacteriota; class Blastocatellia; order Pyrinomonadales; family Pyrinomonadaceae; genus OLB17. The sequence continues at coordinate 14,734 of JADLDC010000227.1, forward strand.
CCAGTCTCGAACCCAACCCACATCCGGCCAGTCGGGAAATCAAAATATTCCGAGAACTCCCTTTTGGTTGTACCATCAACTGGAGTGCCGAGTAACTTAACAACGTCCTCGTAGCTATCTCTAAGGATGCGAATTTGCTTCATCTTACAATACCAATCTGCAACCTGACCTTTAACTCCAAGGACACAGACCAATAACACCACTGCCGCTGCTACTGTTTGCAATTTCACACAATCCTCCGGATCAAATGTCTGGATCATCTGCCCCGGCGGCTCATTCTCGCCAAAAGCACCCGTTCGTCCGGAATTCACGCTCTAAATCAGCTAAATTCCTATGGTTATTTGAAGTCATAGTTATCTCAAACACATCTTTTTGAAGCAGGACAAAGTTGTCGGCGTAGTGAGAAGAATAGGAGAACGCCTCGTCCCAGAAACCATCTCCGTTAATCGGAACCGATTGGTGACGCGATGGCACGTCCAGATCGTCAAACGCAGTGAAAGCGTCCCTACTTTCAGTAATCGATGTTTGGGCGTCAACTTTTGTCACGTGCTTTTCAACCCACAGCTTTACTCTATCGCCATTCGCCCAGTAGATTTGGAAAACACACTCGTCTGGGTATCGGCGGCTTTGAACCTTTGACGCCGCTAAAGGCCTTAGTACACGACTTTCTATGATTTTGCACAGGGATTCTGTCGTCCCTTGCGCAACGACAACGAAAGATAAGCTGGATAGAGCTAACATGACGCAAAGAAGCTGATACAACATACGGGGGCTGATCCGCGAACCCTTTACTTTGAACATATTGTCTTTCATTTCTTATCCTGCTCCCGGAAACATTTCTTAATCACTTCGTTTTGGTTCTTAATGCTTTCGCTCGAATCCGTCCCGAACGCCGTCACCGTTGTATCGTCGTCAAATTCACCGATTGCATGAAGAAACTCGTGAATGACGGCCGCAACAGCATATTCATACCAACTGCTCGCTTTACTCTTCTTGAAAAGTTTGTCCAAGTCCGCCTTCAATTTCTTTCCCGGTGGCGTAAAATCCAAAGGCCGAATGCTCGGGTTAAAGGTATATGAGTTTGGATTTAGCCGAATGATCTCGCCCGTTGTTCGGGCAGAATGGCCTGCCCCTGAATTTGCAAACGCTTCTGGGTCATAGACGATATTCTTGGCAAGACGATTGAACTCGGCAAGCGCTCCCTTGCCCAACAATTCGGCACAACGGCCCTTGGCATTCTCAATGACGCCTTGTGTCGCTTTTATTAGGTCTTTTAGGTCGTAGGGGCCAGGCTCGATTTGCCCCGACAGGCTAGCGTCTGCGGATGCCAGCGCATCGAGCGGATCGGGGCCCGGGTCGCCTACGGTTAGTGCACAATCGTCCTTACCATCCTTATCCCAGTCGCAACCGCCCTCGTCCTCCTTCGTTGAAGATTTATCGGTCGCTTTGGCGGCGAAGGCGAGGGCGAGGTTGGATGGCGATTTGTCGTCGCCGGGAATTTCGAACTTTGGCGGCCGATCGTCGGTCAGCGAGGGTGACGGTTTGACGACACGCTTTGGGTCTGATTCGGCGAGGGCCAACGGGAGGTTGAAGTCTCTTCCGTTCAATTGTGCTTTCTTGCAATGGACCGGCATCTCGTTGAACACGCCTGTGAATTCTTTTGGCAGCATACATTGCCATTCCGGATCGCGGGCGATGCCGCGGACTTCTTCGTAGCTTGTTGGATACCCCGAACCGGGATCGAACGTCTCGACCGTCTGCCCGAGCGGTTCCGTCTCGTCGATATCCGCCGACGCGCCGCTGCCGGAATACCTCGCCACCGAACCCGTCACCGGATCGGCGGTGATGAATGTCAGACTATCATCACTAGTCGTCGCCGGATTCATCTCATACTGCGTAGCGATATGCGTCCCTCCCGCAAACACCTTTGTCTCGACCTTCTCACCGCTCGTATTTACGCTCGTCAAACTGCTCCCCAACACGCTCGACCAAACCTGATACCCGGTCGTCGCCACAACCATCGGCGGCGGTGTCGGCGTGCTGATCGTCCGCGACCCGTGCCTCTCAACCACCGGCCGCCCGTCACCGTCAAACACAAACTGCGTCTCCGTCTCCTCCGAAGCCGACGCACTCATCCGCCACCTGTCCCGAAACACCACCCGCCGCCCCGCCGTGTCATACGTCGTCGTCTGCATATTGTGATCGTCCGTCCGCTCAAATACCAAATTCCCCCGCCGTACTGAATTGCGAGATGCCATAGATTTGCTGGTCAATGTGGTTGTTCGCACAGTTGCGCGCGAACGCTTTTGGCCCGCCTCAACCTCCTTCTTCTGAATTCCGAAAGACCATTAGGCAATGGCATATTGTGAGAGCGACTGCCGCAAGGAGGCTCAAGGCGTCAAGCGGGTGGGCTGTGTTTCTCAGATTATCAAGGAAGCTAATTTCATCGTTATGAATAATCAGTACGAAACCTCTTAGGTAAACAAATAGGATTCCTGCTAGCGCCCCCGTTGAGAGGATGGCGGTCAGTTTTGGCTTTACCTTGAGACTGGTTACGTACACTAGCAAAAGCAAAGTCAGCCATAGATGAGTATCGACCAGGTATCGATTGCCACCATAGATTTCAAACCGATTGGCACAATCAATTCGGTTAGTATAGCCACTGTATAAACCGAGAAGATACAGATTGCTCAAGAAGGCTATGCTAGCAAGCCCTCGAATTACTTTCTTATTCATGCAACCTCTACAGGTGGAACTCCCCACTAACTTCGAGCACGCTTAGCGATTTCGCTATTGCCGGACCATTCGCCTAACTACAAGGCAGAGGCAGTACCCTATAAATGGGCAGCCAGGAGATCGATCGTAACCACCTCTCGTTTGCCTTTCAAACCAATAAATTCGACTTCGACCCGCCACTTGCCGTCAGGTAGTACTAAATTCAGCGTCGTCGGACCTGTCCAGTATGCAGCGGGTATTTTCTGCATGTCCGTAATCTTGCGTCCGTTCACGTCTCGCAGTCGGAACAATGCCTTTTGCTGCAGGTTCGGAATCGTGTCAGCATCCTCAATATATTTTGATAGGTCAATCGTGACGCTTGAATAACTTACTGACGGCTTTATCCGCTGTAAGTCTATCACGGTGCCTTGATCCGGGATCAGAAACTCCGTGCCCTTGTAGCGGTCCAGCCCCGCCAACTGAAAGAATGGATTATAGATGAGTCTGAATCCTTTGGGTAATGGTCCCTCAATATAGATCGTACCTTTGAGGTCATCTTTCGAAACGCGAACATCGAGAGAGAAGTCGCCTCCTTCCGCCGACCTCATACATGGACTTATTTGATCCAGACACGTCTTGCAAGGCGGCACGAACAGGCACACTAGAGCGCCTTTCAACCAAGTTTCGGAATCATCGACAACCTTGCCTCGAACAATCAAAATGGACTGAGCATCTACTCCGATGGCTCCCATCGCAAAAAGGGCCATATGAACGGCTAGCGACAGCGTGCCGAAACGTTTTCGCATAGCGAGCGTCACTGAAATATTGTTGAAATGAATCATAGGCCACCTAAAGTAATCCGCTAGTCCAAGGCATCGATAAGGCGTCCACACTCATCAATCACCCTGTCCGTGTTGGTTTCGCTAAGGCCCGGCTTCAAGTCATCCGCCGGAAATAAGAGAACCACCTTCCGGTAGGTCATTTTCTTGCCATTCACACCCACCACTATATTGGTCGGAATTGTGCCCACGAAGATCAGATGCCCGATTTCGTGGAGGAGTTGAACAACCCGGCTTCGGAGACTCCCAGCCCGATACCCACCAAACCGAGGCAGCCGATAGGCCTCCATATTGCTGACAGGAAACGCTCGGACGAAGGATCCGAGAGTGTTAATCGTGACAACAGGGTTCGTAATTAGCCCGACAGCTTCATATTCGCCGTCGACATTCCTTACGATCTCTATATTGAGCGCCTCAGCGGGACTAAACCGACCGATAAAACTCATATGTATTCCGACTGCTGCATCGGCTAATGGTCTAAACGCTGCATTCCCTGCGGACGTGACGGAATTCGAAATCTGGCTGAGGGCTTCTTCGCCTCGCCCGCGGAATAGCTCAGCGCACGAATTCTTTCCATTGTTCGCCAGTAAAATGTCCCTTACGGCCTTAACGGCTTCACCAAAATTGGAAAGGTTATCCGAATCGCCCCCGGAGGTTTCCGCCCCCACAAATCCTGGGATGCTATTGTGGTTGGCGTCGGGGTCGTCTTCGTTGTCGAATTTACCGGTGGCGGCGAGTGCACGCATTTGGGCTATATGCTCAGGGGCAAGGCTCTGGCCGGTCTTGAGGGTCGGCGGAGTGCGGCGTCCCGGTGAGCCGTGCAGGTCGGCCGCCATCGCGGCACGCTTTGGGTCTGATTCCGCCAAGGCTCCCGGTAAATTGAAGTCCTGCTCGGCGAGCTTTGCTTTTTTGCAGTGAACCGGCATTTCATTAAATAACGTCCCGCGTATCCCGGCCGCCATGCATTGCCACTCCGGATCGCGGGTTCGGGGTGTTGATCGTCTGCGACCGATGCCTCTCAACCACTTGCTACCGTACGAATCAGTTCTTAGAGACTCGTGAACTTATTGCGGGTCGCAGGTCTTAGGACAATCACGATGTCGCCGCTCGGGACTCGCTTCGAGTGCGTCGGCGTCTTGCTTTTCAGGATCATTCCGTCCTCATCAAGCTGAAGAATGAACTCCCTTGCCTGGTATCCAAATGGGTGCAATGAAACCTTTGGCTCTAATTTAAGGTGAGTGCCATCAACTTGATAAATGCCCGCTTCTGATTCATATCCCAGCGCCTGATAATCTTTCGGAAATGCCGCCACCCAATCGTCGTTGCGACTCTCCCTGATCAACGAGATGCTGTATACACCGTCCTGGAATATGTAGATACCTTTCCATTCTGGGCCTTCCCGAATCGTTCGCTCTCCACGCTCAGGCACAGTCGTTTCTGAAATGAAGACGTAGGTTCCGTCAACTTTGCCAAACCGCCGCTTCTCTGTTTGCATTTCTGACGAAAATACATCCACACAGCTTACAACGGCAAGGATTAAAATGATCTTGATCGTAAGGGTCTGCATAATTTAGCCTCAATTAGCTTCTGCCAGTTGGAAATAGGCAATTCTCAATGTTAGCCCCAGAATCGGTATCCTTAAAGCCGTTATAATCAATTCCTGCCTTGACTCCATATTTTTCGTAATTTCCCCGGGTTTTATCGGTTTTGGTAACTCTATATGCAAGTATATTGGCTAACTCGTGAGCATAGATTCCAAAGTCATACTTCATAAAACCCGACATGTCCTCCTGAACTGACCAGTCGACTCCTTTCCACCGATCACTTGCAAAATAAATGAGGCCATTCGCCCCACTTGAGGGAGAGGGCAGCCCGTCAGCCTCGGCGAGACGGGCATGAACGGAACTCTTCCCTGCCAACTCCGCGCGGCTATAGGTCGAATCATCTATATCCGGGGAATTCGCTAGAGTTTGCTCCGCCACTTTTTTTGCGTCAGAACCGAATTTCTCCTTAATACAGTCGTTCAGTTTCTTTCCGTATAGTTTGTAAAACGCATCCTTGAACGCTTTTGGATTCGCGGTTGGTGGGCCATCGGAAAAGCCCGACACTTTCGCATCAATGACGTCGAGCGGATCGGGACCCGGGTCGCCTACGGTTAGAGCACAATCGTTCGTGCCGTCTTTGTCCCAATCGCAATCGTTCCGTTCTTCTTTTGAATCTTTATCGGTCGCTTTGGTGGCGAAGGCGAGGGCGAGGTTGGAGGCCGATTTGTCGTCGCCGGGAATTTCGAACTTTGGCGGCCGATCGTCGGTCAGCGAGGGTGATGGTTTGACGACACGCTTTGGGTCTGATTCGGCGAGGGCCAACGGGAGGTTGAAGTCTCTTCCGTTCAATTGTGCTTTCTTGCAATGGACCGGCATTTCGTTGAACACGCCCGTGAATTCTTTTGGCAGCATGCATTGCCATTCCGGATCGCGGGCGATGCCGCGGATGTCTTCGTAGCTCGTTGGATATCCCGAACCTGGATCGAATGTCTCGACCGTCTGCCCAAGCGGCTCTGTCTCGTCGATATCCGCCGACGCACCGCTGCTTGAATAATTTGCCACCGAACCCGTCACCGGATCAGCGGTAATGAATGTCAGACTATCATCGCTAGTCGTCGCCGGGTTCATCTCATACTGCGTAGCGATATGCGTCCCTCCCGCAAACACCTTTGTCTCGACCTTCTCACCGCTCGTGTTTACGTTTGTCAAACTGCTCCCCAACACCGACGACCAAACCTGATACCCGGTCGTCGCCACAACCATCGCCGGCGGTGTCGGCGTGCTGATCGTCCGCGACCCACCCCTCTCAACCACGGGCCGCCCATCGCCGTCAAACACAAACTGCGTCTCCGTCTCCTCCGAAGCCGACGCACTCATCCGCCACCTGTCCCGAAACGCCACCCGCCGCCCCGCCGCGTCATACGTCGTGGTCTGCATATTGTGGTCGTCCGTCCGCTCAAAGACCAAATTCCCCGCCGCATCATAATCCGGCGCCGGCGTCTGCGGCCCCGTTTTTCGACCGTTCAAATATGCCGCGTTGAGCGTGCTGTTCGCTCCCCAATATGTCGTCGCC
>JADLDC010000228.1 GCA_020846885.1 Acidobacteriota bacterium
CCCGACCCGCCGGACTGGCGGATCTTGTAGATCATTGTCACCAGATCGAAGTTTCCCGTCGGGGCCGCGAGATTATTCTCAAATGTTTCCTTTGGCAGGCCGCCAACATTTCTTGTCCGGGCAATGTAGAGCGGAATGCCGCTGTCGGGTGCGGCAAAGACGGTCCGCGATTCATCCACCAGGTAGAATGCGGCGCTGACAAAGTCGAGCGTCTTCACGCGGGCCCGAAGTTCGATGGCCTCGACGTCGCCGAGTTTTCCTCTTGAAACCGTGTATAGCTCGGCATAGGCCACATTTGCGAATTTTTCGAAACCTACCGTGTACGTTAAGCGTTCGCCAACCTTGAAAAGCGACTCAGAATTCGCGGCCGCCGGCCGGGCAAGCGTAAAAGCCCATACAACTAAAACAGACAGGCCCGCCGCCGTCGCAAAACCGACAGCAGTTCGCAGCCTGGCCCTAAATAAATTAAAAGGCATAAAGCAGTTAAGTGAGGCCCGACACCGCCTCCCCGATCTCGTCGATGATCCTCGCCGCCGCTCCCGCGCGGTCAGCGGCATCCAGGATCGGCCGCCCAACGACCAAATGGTCGGCACCGGCCGAGATAGCCGCTCCCGGAGTCATTACACGTTTTTGATCGTCGTTTGTTGCATAAAGAGGCCGGATGCCGGGCGTAACGATAACGAATCCGGAAGACTCAGCCGTTTCGCGAATCAGCCCTATCTCGTTAGCCGATGCGACCACACCGTCGAGCCCAGATCGCTCAGCAAGGCCTGCAAGCCGCGAAACCTGCGTTTCGACGCTTACGTCCACACCGGTTTCGGACAAGGTATCACGGTTTGAGCTCGTCAGGACCGTAACACCGATGATGAACGGCCGCGTGCGACCGCCGGTGGAGCAGAATTCTGAAACCTCGCCGGCGACGTCCCGCATCATTTCGCTGCCGCCGCCTGCATGAACATTGAACATCCAAACGCCTAGCCGAGCGGCCTCGATCCCGGCCTTTGCGACCGTGTTCGGGATATCGTGAAACTTAAGATCGAGAAAAATGCGCTTTCCCTTGGCGACCAACTCTTCGACGAACAACGGCCCCGCCGCCGTAAACAACTGAAGTCCTATCTTGAACGTCGTCACCACACCGTCAAGTTCCGCAACCACGCCGCGGGCGGCGGCAGCACTCTCGACATCGAGCGCGACTATCAGACGCTCAGCTGGCGTCGCCGCGAATTTTGTTTCGCTTTTTGGAGCATTCATCAATGAGTTAATAAGAGGATCGGGGAAGGATCTGAGAAAACCCACATATCGACGTTTGGGCCCGACTTAATCCATATCGAGCGGATTTCTGAACGGCTTGTCTTTGTCAACATCCGCACGCTTCATCGCTTCGCGGAATTTTTCGTCGAGCAGACGTTCACGGTCTTTCAACGAACTCATCTCCTGAGTAAAAAGCGCATCGCGAAGTTCCTTTTGCTTTCCGAGCTCGCCTTTCAGATCGTCAAACGATCCAAGAACCTTCTTTTTCTCGGCATGCGAAATGAGGGCGCCGGTCTGGGCGTCTATCATCAAAGTAGCTTCACAACATGGGCAGATGACCGACAAGCGTTCCATACCGAGTCAATTATACACCATCAGCAGGCAGAAGCAGCAGTTAATTGCGATTTGCCGCTCCAGGTTTTCGGTCCATCGGCTTAGAACGCGGCATTTGCAGCCCCGCTGCCTGCATGATAGCGGCCGACGAAGCGACCGACAATGCCTCGACAGCGTTCGGGCGAAGATCGAGCGTCCGCCCGTCAGTCGTCTCGACCTTTAGTGTCGACCGGGCTCCGTCGGTCACTTTTTCGACCTTGGCCAGGATCGGGTGATTCAGAAATATCCGGCGTTCGACAACGACGTTCGCCATTGCGACCGCAAATGTCGAATTCTCAGGAGCCGGGCGGGTCGAACGCTTCAGCATTTCTTCGATATCATAATTCGCCGGCGGATCGCCTGCTGTTTGCCGCATTTCGTCGCGTTTCCGGTTTCGCGTCGCGGCAACCGGATTTTCGGCTGTATTTGCTGAAGTGTTGGGATCAATACTCGCCTGGCCGGGCACTCCGTTATTCGCCGGCGAAGCATTGCGGGCCGGTGTAGAAGATGTATTGCCGTTTCGTACGGTTTCTGGTTCTCCGCATCCGCCAAGTGCCAATACGAAAAGGCATCCGAGCGCCGCTAGCACGGTTCGCGTCATTCGCCCAATTTTCGTCGAAGGTCTGATCTGATCTGTGGCCATTCGTTATCGAGGATACTAAAATAGACGGAATCACGAAACCGGCCGGTGTCAGTTATCATGTGCTGCCTTAGCGTTCCTTCTTCAATTGCACCAAGCCGTCGAATCGCCGTGCGGGACCGTTGATTGAGGGCGTCCGTCTTGAACTCGACCCGGATGCATTTCCAGATCTCAAAGGCGTGTGTGAGCATAAGCAGTTTCGCCTCAGTATTTACCGCCGACCGCTGCCGCTCCGGCGCGATCCAGGTCCAGCCGATCTCAACCCTGCGATCGGCCGTGCTGATATTGCCAAATCGGCTCGTTCCTACAATTTCGTCGGTTGCCGCAAGGCGGGTCACAAATGGCAGCGACCTACCCTGGGCTTGATCGGTAAGAGCTTTCTCGACAAACAGCCGCATTCCATCCCGATCAATGATCCGATCGACCATGAATTCCCATATCGACGGTTCAAGCCCGACCGCGGCCAGGCCATCGACGTGGCCAGGCGACATCGGCTCAAGGCGTACATGTTCACCCCGTAAAACTATCGGCTCGATCTTCATCCCATCAATAATGAAATACCGCCATTCGCCGGGCATCCGGAAACTTATGCATCCGAAACGCCGAGCGATGGCGGCATTAGAATATCACTTCGGCTTAAACGTCGTAATACATAGAAAATTCAAGCGGGTGCGGCCGCAGGCGAAGCGGTGTTATTTCTTTCTCGCGTTTATGTGAGATCCATCGATCGATCATCGAACGCGTGAATACATCGCCCTTAAGCAAAAACTCGTGATCTTTTTCAAGAGCATCCAAGGCGGCGTCAAGGCTTCCGGGCAGCGATGGAACATTTGCGAGTTCTTC
>JADLDC010000229.1 GCA_020846885.1 Acidobacteriota bacterium
GCAGTGAATTGGCCGGGTAGATCTCATATTTGAATCATTACAAAAATATCTATATTGTCAAAATAGAACAGAATGGCGCGGCTTGTCAACAACTTTGTAGAAGGCTGCAGCGATAGCGACGGGTTTGGGCATAAGAACCCTGTCGCGACCGCTCCCGGTTCTGACGCGGGCAGTGCTAAACTGATTTACAATTGTCATGGTTGAAGAAAAGGTACTTGTACAGCAATTTTTGAATCGTAAACAGCGCGAACGGCTGAAAAAGCCTGATTGGCTGAAGATAAAACTGGGTGACCCGGCAAACCAGAATAAGGTGCTGAACCTGATCGACGGGCTGAATCTGCACACCGTTTGCCAAGAGGCGAAATGTCCGAATATCTTTGAATGCTGGACGGACAAGACCGCGACTTTTATGCTCGGCGGCGATACGTGTACGCGGCATTGCGGATTCTGCGCGGTAAATAAGGGCAAGCCGATGGACCTCGACCCGCTTGAGCCGACGCATGTCGCCGAGGCCGTTAAGCATCTCGATCTCAAACACGCGGTCATCACATCCGTAAACCGCGACGACCTCGCCGACGGCGGTTCAATGCACTGGGCCGAGACCATAACTCGCGTCCGCGAAATGAACCCCGACTGCAAGGTCGAGGTGCTGATACCTGATTTTAACGGTGACGAAGATGCGTTGAATAATGTGCTGAAAGCTCGCCCAGACGTGCTAAACCACAACACCGAAACCATCGCCCGACTCTATCGCCGCGTCCGCCCGGATGCAAAATATGCGCAAACGCTCGAACTGCTCGAACGCTCGGCCCATTGGCGCGACACGGTTCAACCCGCGATGAAAACCAAAAGCGGAATCATGGCCGGATTAGGCGAAACCTTCGAAGAGGTTGTCGATCTAATGCGCGATCTCCGCGCCGTTTCATGCGACATCATGACCATCGGCCAATACCTCCAACCATACGAAAAACGCCTCCCCGTCGAACGCTACGTCACCCCCGAAGAATTCGCCGAATGGAAAAAGATCGGCGAAGCAATGGGCTTCAAACACGTCGAATCATCACCGCTCACTCGAAGCTCCTATCACGCGAGAGAGCAGGCGGAATAATGTTAAGAATTTAAGTGTTTTTGCGCTACAATTCGGGATATGACAGTTCAAACGATCCCAGCGATCGAAGATATGACCGGAGCTCAGAGAGTTGAGCTAATGGAGGAATTGTGGAAGGTAATGAGCCGAACACCCGAAGAGGTTGAACCGCCCGATTGGCATCGACAAGTCTTAGAAGAACGCGAGCGGGCACTAGCCAACGGCGAAATTGAGTATATGGATTGGGAAGAAGCAAAAGCCGATATTCGACAGAGAACGATAGATAGACCTAGATGAAGATCACAATTCTCCCGCCTGCTCGCGTTGATCTGATCGACGGATATTGGTTCTACGAGGAGCGGGAAGTTGGACTCGGCGATTATTTCATCGAATCCATTTTAGCGGACATTGATTCTCTCGTCCTTTACGCGCGTATTCACGCAACACACTTTGGTAGGTATCGGATGATCGCATCGAAGTTCCCATACTCGATCTTTTATCTCGTCGATTCTAACGAGATTCAAATACACGCCGTCCTCGATAACCGCCGCGATCCTGAATGGATAAGTGACCGATTGAGCTAAATTTCGAGGGTTATGGCAGCAGATTTCTTTTCATTGACCGACTGCCTAAGCAGTCGCCGACGGAACAGACAAATTCATCGACATCGAACGATTGGAATCTGAATTGCAGCAGCGACAAACTAGATGAAATTATGAATGGGACTCTCCAGTTGGAGAATCGACGCGTAGTGTGTTGGACGCATTACTCCGTCATGTTCATTTTTCTACTTTGCATTTGCACAGGCAATGCATTTGGCCAGATCAAACCGCCGGCGAATCAAGATCAGTCTCCGATGATTGAACCGCGGTATAAGGACGATTTCGGACAAGCGGAGATAATAATTCTGAACAAGGGGTATTCCGATACGGATCTTGAGATTGGAAAAGTGCCTTATCAGGAGATTCACCTTCAAAGAGGTTTGACATTTGCGCGGCTCAATGACTGTTCCTTGAAATTGGAAAATACGGCGGGCTTGATCTCTTATGAGTTCTTGGCTACCGACAATTATCTTAGCTACAAATACACGCATGACTTCTTCTCCGACTTGTATAGCAAACAACAACCCTCGCATCTCGAACTCTACATTCCGCTTTACGATCTAAGCTTTAAAAAAGGAAAGCGGCCGCGAATACTATCGAAGAACCCAAAAAAGTCGGGCTATAACAAATGGGCCGTGCAGATTAAGGCGAAGAGTGGTTTGCCTATCTTACTGACGGCGACGCGGGAAGGCACGACTAAAAAAATCTATGGCGAGATCCTTACATTCGTGTTCGATGACGAAACCCGGGTTCGCCAGTTCGATTTAGATTTCCGAAACACTATCCGGGCCTGCAAAGACTTCTCACCGAACTTACCGCCGAAGATAAATCTACCAGCCGGGGTAATAATTGACTGAAAGTGCTTGTCAAATTCGCACTAAATTTAGCAACTGTGGTAAGATTTAGGTATGAAACTTAGCCGCGATATCCAGAGCCTCAGTGTTTTCAAACGAGACACTGCAAAATTCAGGCGGCAGCTAAAAAAAACCAGGCAGCCAATTGTTCTCACTGTCAACGGAAAGGCTGATATGGTTCTGATGGACGCGGATTCGTACGACGAATATCTGCGTGACAAAGATCAGATCGACATGATCACAAGCGTCAACCGCGGCATTGATGACATGCGCGCTGGCCGCACTAAGCCGGCTGGGCAAGTTTTTCGGGAGTTTGAAGAGAAGTACAAGAATCTGCTCAGCGAATGAAACGATTCGCGGTCGAGTTTTCCGATGAGGCAATTGCCGACCTGGATGCGTCATTTGAATGGGGCTGTGAGGTTTGGGGAGCACCGCAGGCGGCGAAATGGTATTTTGAGATACGCGACAGGATCACTGAAATGCTGTCCAAATCGCCGCTAGGTTGTCCATTAGCTCCACAACAGCATCGGTATAGGGCAGAAACACGAGTACTATCAATCGATAGATACAACGTCCTTTTTCATCTTGAAGGAAAATTGGTAACGATACTCCACATTCGCGGCCCATTCACGAAACGTTAAAAGATCATGAACGAAACTGAAAACAAAAACGCGATCGAGATCCTCAACCGGATCATGGAACTGGAACTTGCCGGAGTGGTGCGTTATACGCATTACAGCTTGATGGTTTATGGATACAATCGTATTCCAATTGTGTCGTGGCTAAAGGGAAATGCGGATGAGAGCCTGGCACATGCATATAAGGCGGGCGAGTTTGTGACGATGCTGGGCGGGCATCCAAGTTTGAAGATCGGGCCGCTGCTTGAGACGGAGAAGCACGACATCGGCGACATCCTGCGCGAGAGCCTCGACCAGGAACGATCGACGCTTGAGGTCTATTACGAACTGCTAAAGGTTAGCGAAGGCACGTCGGTCGCACTCGAAGAATATGCGCGTGAAATGATCCTGCTTGAAGAAATGCACCTCGACGAGGTCAACAAGATGCTCCGAAAGCCCGGCGATCTTGAGCCATTCAACGAGTAGCAGTAATTTGAACTGCAGAGCTTTTGCGGACGCCCGCACGGAGTAAGGGCGATTTGTTCAACATTGCGAATTCGCCCTTACTTCGTGCGGGCTTCCGCATTTGAATTCGAGCTTTTTCGGTCAGCTAAAATTCAGAGACAAACACCATTCGATGGACATTCTTTCAACGGAACGCCTTCACTTGCGCGAGGTCACGGCGGCGGATGCCGAGTTTATCCTTGAGCTTTTGAACACGCCGAAGTTCAAGGCGTTCATCGGTGACCGGGGTGTGCGAACCATCGCGGACGCGGCAAAATACATCGAAGGGCGTTTTACAAAAAGCTACATTGAAAATGGGTTCGGCCTGTGGTTAATGGAACGGGCGGCGGACGGCGGGCCTGTGGGCATTTGCGGTTTTGTGAGCCGCAATGAACTGCCCGATCCGGACATTGGGTTTGCACTCCTGCCTCAATTCGAGCGGCAAGGCTACGCATTCGAAGCCGCCGACGCCGTGATGCGATACGGACGGGAAACGCTAAAGATTTCTCGCGTGCTTGCCATCACAACACTCGACAACGAAAGTTCGGCGCGGCTTTTGGGGAAGATCGGTTTCGAATTCGAACGAGAGATAGATATGGGCGGCGAAACCTTAAAGCTTTTCGCCGCCGATATATAAGCGATCACCGCTGTGCAGAATTTCCCGTCAATTCGCGAACCGCACGGTCAAGCTGCGAATCTTTGCCGGTAAATGTTTCGCCTATCCGCCGCGTTACCGGAACATCGACCTGACGCGGATTTAGCTCCATGTTCTTGCCATCGCTGCCTGTTATCATCTGCATCGGAAGCCGAAGCGTCGTTCCGTCAAACAACTGAGTGTTCCAAGTAAAAATGATCCAACCGGCGGTCGGCTCTCCGACCACTTTGCCGAGCTTAAGTGTTCGGTAGCCTTCGGTCATGTCTTCGGCGTCCGAAAGCGAATGCTGGTTTGTGACAAGCACCGTCGGCCGTTCGAGCGCCCGCTGACCCAGATTTGACCTGGCCGGTACATTCCAAAATCCGCGCTGTTTCATTGTCAGATAACCTTTCCGGGCCAGAACGTCGATGACATAGACGTTTACAAAACCGCCGTTGTTGTTCCGAATGTCAACGACGACGCCTTCCTTTGCCTGGTTATCGACGTCGAGGTCGGCATAAAGCTGTGTGAGCGAATTCGCGGACATATCCGGGATGTGAACATATCCGATCCGGCCGCCGCTGATCCGTGCAACGTATGCCCGGTTGTCCTCGACCCATTGGCGATAAAGCAGGTTCTTTTCGGCCCCGGTCGAAACCGGTTTGAGCACGACATCGTGCTTGCCGGTGCCATCCGCCGAACCGGCGATGCTAAGAACAACGCGTCTCCCGACCTTGTTTTCCAGCAATTCGTCCAGATTCGTCTTGCCGTTGATCGCCGAGCCATCGACGCTGAGAAGATAGTCGCCGACACGGACGCCGCCCGCGACCGCCGCCGGGCTAAGTGCAATGATCTCAGTTATTTTCAGCCTTCCGTTCGTCTCAAATTCATTGCGGTCAAAACGCAGGCCGAGTTTACCAATAGGCGCCGGCTGCGAACCAGATTGCCCGCCCACACCCAGATGCGATGCGTTCAACTCGCCGACCATCATGTTCATTAGCCGCCGCACTTCGTCGATAGTTTTGGCAGATGAGATCAGCGGTTCGTATGTCGTGCGGACGGCGTTCCAATCGGCTCCGTGATATTTGTCGTCGTAAAAATTATCACGCAGAAACCGCCAGCCTTGTTTGAAGACCTCCATCTTCTCCTGGGCAAAATTGACATTGATATTTATGTTCAGGCTTAGCGGCCGGACATCGCGGCGTTCCAGCCCGACGACATTTATACGGCCGTTCTCGATGTAATAGACCTCTTTGCTGTCCGGCGAAAACTGCGCCTGCGATTTGAAGCCAGGCGTCGAGGTTATCTGTTTTGACGAGTTATCGGTCGCAAGCTCTTCGAGCGAGCGTGTGTAAAGATTCATCTGGCCCTCGGCGGATGCCGAGATAAGCAGCGTTTTTCCGTCAGGGCTGATCGCTACATTGCCGTTGTCCACACCCGTGTTTATAAAGCTCGCACGTCGTTTGATGTCCTCGAATACGATCTCAACATTTTTTGCCGCATCCTTTTTCTCTGGGGAAGCAGTCGGCGACGGAGCGGGCGTCGGCGTCGAAGCCGGCAGAGGCGGCCGCCGGTCCTGCGGATTTTCCTGACGGAAAAGATCGCGAAACTGGTCTTCGCGGAATCGCGGCGTTCTGAGCTTCAGATCGATCCTGGCAATGATGCCTTCTTCGGTCCGCTGGCTTGAATCGAAAAGAATGTACGATCCGTCCGGGCTCCATGCGAGCGAACTGCTGTTCGAATTCGACAAGAAACTGATCGGCCTTGCCGGGCCGCCGGCGGCCGGAACGACGCTAACATTCACATACGAACGATTCTCCGGCGCGTTTGTTAAGAACGCTATCCATTTATTATCCGGCGACCATTGCAGAGCCTCGCGGCCGAGCAGCGGCGACGGGTCGGCAAAGATCTTGCTTACCTCGCGTTCGCGTTTTGTATCGATGTCGTAAACAAAAACGGCCCGCGAGTTTCGAATAAACGCAAGCGATTTGCCGTCCGGCGAGAACGAAGGAGCGGCGTCCGCATCGGGTGTTCCGGTTATCCGCGATTCGGTCTCGGTCGCAAATTCATATTGAAAAAGGTCCATCGAACCATCGCGTTCCGAGGCATAAACGATCCGCTTGCTGTCCGGCGACCACGTCACATGCGATTCGGCCGCCGGCGTGTCTGTCACCTGTGCCGCGTCGCCGCCGTCCTTTACCGATCCCGCAAAAACCTCGCCGCGCGCGATTACCGCAACCTTTTTGCCGTCCGGCGAAAGGGCAAACTCGCGGATCTGCGTCGAAAGGTTCATCCGCTCGGCAATCGGGCTTGATGCGGCGCCGCGAAGCGTGACCGGCACTTCCTGCGGCTTGCCGCCTGACGTTTTTGCTTTCCAGATACCAAAATTTCGCTCAAATACGATCTCTTCGCCGTCATAAGAGAGGTTTGGCCAAAGGACACGGCCATCGGTAAAGTTTGTAATGGCTTTAGCCTGCGCTCCGCGGTTTTGCGACCACAAATTTTGCTGGCCGCCGCGGTCGGAAACGTAATAAAGGTGCGCTCCGTCCGCCGTCGCCATCGGCCAAAGCTGTTTGGCTCCACGATCCGTCAGTTCGGTATAGGCTTCCCCGTTCTTTTGCCATAATTCGGTTTCGTCGATATGGCTGTGGCCGCGCCGCCACCATTGGTTCGACGATATACCGCGAGCGGCAAATATAATACTTCCGTCCGCAAGCGGCGATGCTCCGAACTCATTTGTAAAGCGATCAGAACTGACCTGCATCGGCGTTCCGCCCGCCGATGAAACGCGGTAAACATCGTTCATCCCCGCGATATCGCGGCTCGTGGACGAAAAATAAAGCCAATTGCCGTCGCGCGACCAGCTATCCAACTGTTCGTTAGCGTCGTCGTAAGTTATTCGCTTCAGATCGCCGCTTGCGAGGTCGAGGACGTAGATGTCGCCGCCGCCCGTGCGGTTCGACCCAAAGGCGAGCTTTCGGCCGTCCGGCGAGTAAAGCGGCTTTGATTCATTCGCCGGATGCGAAACAAGAAGGCTCGCAGTCCCGCCCGCCGCCGGCACCGTCCAGATGTCGCCTCCCGAAACGAACGCGATCTCCTTTCGGTCAGGCGAAAGCGACGGCTCGGTCATATACCGCTTTGCGTTCTGTGCAGAAACGCCGGTCAGGGAAAGGACAAAAACAACGACGAACAATATTGAAGTTTTGAACATATTGAACAAATTTGCTTTCGGGTCTGAAGGAATTTGAAGTACCAGGCTTATACGCCCGCCGGCATTATAGGGTTTTCGGTATTTTTTCCAAAACACCGATTTCTGCAAAAGCCCGCACGTAGTAAGGGCGAAATGTTCAACGCGGCCATATCGCCCTTACTTTGTGAGCGCATTTTGTCCAACAAACTTTAGTTTGTTGCTCGCGCCAAGTATCGCCCTTACTACGTGCGGGCTTTTGCAAAATCGTAGTTTCGTCTTAATAATATATGCGATCAATTAGCAAAGCGATTTCAACCGGAAGCTTTGCCGGCCAACGGCGATCGCTGCCGTTAGTCGAACTCCGGTCCACCCAAAACCGTTCTACATCTCAGGAGATCCATATGCGAGAATTTCGACTTCGCCACGCCGCACGGTTCGCCACCGGCCTTTTGTTTATCGTTTGCCTCGTCGGGCAGCAGAGTTTTGCACAGCCTGCCGCGCGCGGCGCTTCGTCGCCAAATGCGACCGTCGAAGGCATCAGCGAATATACCTTGAGCAACGGGCTTAAGGTCTTGCTGTTTCCCGACCAGACAAAGCAGACCATCACGGTCAACATGACCTATCTGGTCGGCTCGCGTCATGAGAATTACGGCGAGACCGGCATGGCCCATTTGCTCGAACATCTTGTTTTCAAAGGCACGCCAAAACATCCGAACATTCCAGCCGAACTTACATCGCACGGCGCACGGCCGAACGGATCGACCTGGTACGACAGAACGAATTATTTTGAGACCTTCGGAGCGACAGACGAAAATCTCAATTGGGCCCTCGACCTTGAAGCCGACCGGATGGTCAATTCATATATCGCAAAAAAAGATCTTGAATCTGAATTTTCAGTGGTCCGCAATGAGATGGAATCCGGCGAGAACGATCCGACAAGTGTCCTTATTCAAAAGACAACGGCCATCGCATACGATTGGCATAATTATGGCAAGGACACGATCGGTGCCCGTTCTGATGTAGAGAATGTGCCGATCGACCGTTTGCAGGCGTTTTATCGCCGGTATTATCAGCCAGATAACGCGGTCCTGCTGGTCGCGGGCAAATTCGATGAGGCAAAAACCCTTGAGCTCATCAAGAAATATTTTGGGCCGATCCCGAAGCCTTCGCGTGTACTGCCGCCAAATTACACGGTCGAACCGACGCAGGACGGCGAGCGGCAAGTAACAGTTCGACGCGTCGGCGATACGCAGCTCGTTTTCGCCGGCTATCATATTCCGGCCGCATCGCACGCCGATGGTGCCGCTATCGATATCATGAGCAGCGTTTTGGCCGACACGCCGAGCGGCAGGCTTTATAGATCGCTGGTCGAGGCAAAAAAGGCAACATCGGTCTTCACCTTGGTCTTCCCGACAAAAGAACCCGGTTTTCTCTTTTTCGGGACCGAAATGAAAAAGGACATGCAGATGGCACCTGCACGCGACACGCTGATCGAAACGATCGAATCGTTCGCCGCGAACGGCCCGTCAAAGGAAGAAACTGACCGTGCCAGGGCAGCGATACTTAAGAATATAGAGCTTAGCCTGAACGATCCGAATCGCGTCGGGCTGGAAATGAGCGAGTGGATCGCCCGCGGCGATTGGCGGCTGTTCTTTATCTTCCGCGACCGCATCCGCAAGGTCACACCCGAAGATGTTCAGCGTGTTGCAGCGGCCTACCTCAAACAGCAAAATCGCACTCTTGGTATTTTTGTGCCGACCGAAAAACCGGACCGCGCAGACGTGAAAGGTGTAAGCGATGCTGAGATCGCGGCGATGGTCAAGGATTACAAAGGCGACGCGATGGTAGCGCAAGGCGAGGCATTCGATCCTTCGCCGGCCAATATCGAGAGCCGCGTAAAACGCTCAAAGATCGGCGGATTGGATGTCGCATTTTTATCAAAAGAAAATCGCGGCGATTCGGTGGTCGCCAACATCAATTTCAGGCTTGGCGACGAAAAGTCGCTTATGAACCGAAGCACCGCCGGCGGTTTCGCGGGGCAAATGCTCATGCGAGGTTCGGCAAAGCACACACGCCAGCAGATCCAGGATGAATTCGACCGCCTAAAGGCACGGGTCAACATCGGCGGTGCTGCAGCGAATGCCGGTGTTTCGATCGAGACCACACGACAGAATCTTCCGGCGGTCCTTCGCCTGGTTGCGGAAATTTTGCGTGAACCCGCGTTCCCGCAGAACGAATTCGACGTTTTGAAACAAGAAACGCTCACCGCTCTCGACGCGCAGAAAAGCGAGCCCACGTCACTTGCTATTAACGAGTTGGCGCACATTTTCAACATTTACCCCAAAGGGCATCCGCTCTATGCATCGAGCATCGCGGAATCGATCGCCGACATCAATGCGGTAACGTTGGACGATGTAAAGAAGTTTTATCGCGATTTTTACGGTGCTTCGACGGGCCAAATGACGGTAGTAGGCGACTTTGACCCCAAAGAGATCTCGGCGCTTACGCAGGAACTTTTTGGTACCTGGAAAAGCCCAACACCGTTTGTCCGCATCAAGAACGAGTTTCGTCCCATTGCGCCGGTGAACCGGTCGATCGAGGCCCCGGACAAAGCGAATGCATTCTTTATCGCGCGAATGAATATAAAGATGCGGGACGACAACCCGGACTATCCCGCGATGATCCTTGGAAACTACATTCTCGGCGGCGGATTCTTGAATTCAAGGCTGGCTACGCGCATACGGCAAAAGGACGGCCTGAGCTATGGGGTCGGTTCCAATTTTTCCGCAAGCTCGCTCGATGAATTTGGCGGGTTCCAGGCGAACGCCATTTACGCTCCAGAAAATGCCGATAAGCTTGAGGCTGCGTTCAAGGACGAGCTTGCAAAGATGATCCGCGACGGCTTTACGGCCGATGAAGTTGCGTCGGCAAAAAGCGGATGGCTGCAAAGCCGACAGCTTTCCCGGGCACAGGACCGCGAGCTTTCGGGCCGTATCAATAACTACTTGTTCCTGAACCGGACGATAGCGTGGGACGCCGATTTGGAGAACGCCATCCGCGGGCTTACCGTCGAGCAGATAAACGCCGCGATGCGTAAATATATGACGCCCGACGGCATAACGATCATCAAGGCCGGAGATTTTGCAAAGTCAAAAGCAAAGGCCGGACAGTAAAGGCCTTCGATAAAAAAGAGGATGATCTGAACATGCTTCATGACAGCTTTTCAGACGTCCTCTTTTTTTCTGCACAAACCCTCAGCCATTGACCGCGAACTTGATCTTGCTGCCAAATACGACAAGATCGCCCAATGGTTTATAGTGGATGGTTGGTCAGGTTTGCCGACTATGAAATATGGGCTCATCGCCGGAAACGGCGACTTTCCGTTTTTAGTGATCGAAGGTGCGAAGAGGCGGGACGCATCGTTGACGGTCGTCGCGATAAAGGAAGAGACCGACCCGCGCATCGAAACCGCGGCGGATGGCAATGTTCAATGGGTCGGCATCGGCCAACTCGGCAAGATGATCTCGCACTTCAAGGCCAATGGCGTCGATAAGGTGATGATGGCAGGGCAAGTAAAGCACGTCCAGATCTTTTCCGGCTCAATTCCAGACGTGCGGATGCTGAGAATGCTCTGGAATCTGCCGCGTCGAAATACCGATTCGCTCATCGGCGGTATCGCTGCCGAACTGGAAAAGGACGGCATCGAGTTGATCGATTCCACCTACTTTATTCAGGACCACCTCGCACCTGAAGGCGTAATGACAAAGCGAAAGCCGAACGACATCGAAACGGGAAATATTGAATACGGCCTGCACATCGCTCGTGAGATAGCCCGGCTCGACCTGGGCCAAACGATCGTCGTCCGTGCCAAAGCGTGCGTGGCGATCGAGGCAATGGAGGGCACTGACGAGACCATCACGCGTGCCGGCCACCTGGCAAATGGCAAATTGACAGTCGTTAAGGTGGCAAAGCCCGATCAGGATATGCGTTTTGATGTTCCGGTGGTCGGCCCGCCGACGGTACGCGTAATGGCCGCAGCCGGTGCTACATGCCTTTCCGTTACCGTCGGCAAGACACTCATTTTCGGGCGCGAAGAGATGGTCGCCCTTGCCGACCGGCACAAGATCGCGATCATCGGTTCGCGAGAGGAAACAAATTAGAGATCTGTACGTATTATCCTCTTGTACGCATAAATTCCGGCCATGCCGGTAACCGGTTCCCTTCCGGTAATTTAATGTAGATCACCCGCTGCAATTTGCGGCTAAAATTCGGAGAAAAAATGAAACGACACTTTCTTGCATCTATCTTTACTCTTGCCCTGCTTCTGCCGACACTCGCGTTTGGCCAGCAGGCGGTCA
>JADLDC010000230.1 GCA_020846885.1 Acidobacteriota bacterium
TGGCCGAGGTAATGGCAATTCTGGGCTGGCGCATTTCGGAAAACGCCGATATGCCAAGCTGGCTGCCGAGTTCGCGATTCTCGAAATTCGAAAGGGGAAATACGAAGGAAATACCTGAAGAGAAGTAACCCGCAGACAATGAACTAGCGGATGAATCGATGAGTCATCCGCTAGTTTGCT
Source organism: Acidobacteriota bacterium (assembly GCA_020846885.1). Lineage (GTDB taxonomy): Bacteria > Acidobacteriota > Blastocatellia > Pyrinomonadales > Pyrinomonadaceae > OLB17. Next base: position 181 of record JADLDC010000230.1, read on the forward strand.
GAATCAGACGGCCTCGATGGTTTACTATCCTTGAAAGATCTCAGTCGCCATCTGGCCAGGTACTGAGACAAAAACGAAGTATTTTTTTGGATAAAGGTAGTCTTCGCCCTCGTCGTCAATAACGCGAACGTAATCAGATCTGGCCGCTGTTTCGTCCGGGAGGATCTGATAGATCTTTCTTGGAGTAAGCAAGGCCTCTTCGTCGCTGAAAACGCATACGGCTAGTTCAGTTCCTTTCTCCATTGTTTCCATTTAATCAAGATAACGCTTGATGCGCAAGAGTTTCTTTCCGATCCCGTGGGCCTCAAACCAATGAACTTCGGCCATGCGGACATCGCCATTTACAAGTCGGACCTCAGCCATTCCTTTCAATTTTCGCCAACGGCCTCGTCCAAACTTTTGCTGAAGAAAAGGAAGTATTCTGATACTGCTGCCTATCGCAATGATCTCAATATTCGATATACGCCCAAGTATTTTGAAGTCCATCTAAAGCAGCATCATCGCCGGGCTTTCGAGCATTTGTTTGAACGTTTGCAGGAATTTTGCACCGGTCGCGCCGTCGATTACGCGGTGGTCGCAGGACATTGTTACGTTCATGATCGAGCGGACGACGATCTCGCCGTCGCGGACGACAGGCGTCGGGTTCGCTCCGCCGACGGCAATTATCGCGCCTTCGGGCGGGTTGATGATGGCGGTGAATTCTTTGATGCCCATCATGCCAAGATTGCTGATGGAGAATGTTGCTCCGGTGTATTCTTCGGGCTGGAGCTTTTTAGCCTTGGCCTTTCCGGCAAGGTCTTTTATTTCAGCCGAGATCTCGGCAATACCTTTCAGGTTCGCACCGCGGACGACGGGCGTTATCAGGCCTTCATCGATCGCAACCGCCACGCCGATATCGGCTTGCTCGTAAAAGCGGACGGTCTTGTCCTGATACGACGCGTTGACCCATTCGTGCTTCATCAATGACATCGCGGCGGCTTTGACGATGATGTCGTTGACGCTGATCTTCGCGTCGTCGTCGAGGTTTGCGTTGATCTGTTTGCGGGTGGCAAGCGTGTTGTCCATTTCGATCTCGACGGTTAGATAAAACGTCGGGATCGGGCCGATCGATTCGACCAGGCGGCTTGCGATGATCTGCCGCATTTTTGAAGCGTTCTCGTCGCGGTACGGCGATGCGCCGACAATAGTTGACGGCGTAAACGGCTTTTGAACTTTGGTCTCTGGCCTTTGGGTTTTAGACTCTAACGCCTCTTCGATGTCGCGTTTGATTATACGGCCGTTGGGGCCGCTGCCGGCGAGGGAACGCAGGTCGATGCCGTTGTCGGCCGCCATGCGGGCGGCGATCGGCGAGACGATCATTCGGCCGCTATCCGATTGCGGACTTGGGGTCGCGGATCGCGGTTTTGCGAGGGGCACACTCGCTACGGCTCGTGTTTCCGCCTTTGGTTCGGGCGCTGCTTTTGCTGCCGTTGCCGCACCTCCCGTCGAGGCCGCCGCGGCGGCTTCGCCATTTGATCCGATCTCGCTGAGCAATCCGGAAATATCTTCGCCGGCTTTTCCGATGATCGCGATCGGCTCGCCGAGGGCGGCGGTTTCGCCTTCGCCTTTGAGTATCTTGAGAAGCGTGCCGCCGCCGAGCGCGGTCATCTCCATCGTTGCCTTATCGGTATCGACCTCGGCAAGCGATTCATTCGCTTCGAATGAATCGCCTTCGTTTTTCACCCATCGCGCGATCTGCCCTTCTTCCATTGTGGGCGAGAGTTTCGGCATTAAGAATTTTTCAGCCATAACCTAATTGTTCAATATCTGATCAAGGATTCGACGCTCGCTTGCTTGCGATCATCTGCAGCCGCTCGTTGCGTGTTTTCTTAGGCTCGTTATAACCTTTGTCGCCGTAAGGTGCCAGTTTTTCGAGCCAAAGATCTTCGAGAACCTCCAGATCTGACGAATAGTTGTATTCCGTATCGTCACGCGGCTCAAGCGGTTCAAGCGTCTCGAACTCAAACGCATCTTCACCAAATTCGATCCAGTCCGCCTGCAGCGTTTTCGCCGGATGCACGCCGGCGTTCAACTGGAAACGATGCCGGTTGATCTTCCCCGGCACATCTTTGCTCGAATCGATAAAGACCTTTTCATTTCGCAAACACAGGATCTGAAAAACGCCCATCGGCCGATGCGAGAGCTTGTATTCACGAATTTCGGCCTTTTTGTCCATGGCACCGTACGGGTAACAAATTGAGTTCACGTTTGGGCAGAGCAACAAACTAAAGTTTGTTGGACGCCGGTTTACAAATAACAAACTTCCTTGACCGCCGCCAAAATCTTGGCGACATCCGGCAATGCGGCAGCTTCGAGATTTTTCGCGTAGGGAATCGGCGTTTCGGCGGTCGATATTCTTTTGACCGGAGCATCGAGATAGTCGAACGCGTGTTCCATCACGGTGTGCGAGATCTCGGCGCCCACAGAGGCAAAGGCGTGTGATTCTTCCGCGACCACGAGGCGGTTTGTCTTCTTGACCGAATTGACGATCGTATCGATATCAAGCGGCTTAATAGTCCGCGGGTCGATCACCTCGACCGAGACGCCGAATTCCTCCTGTGCCTTTTCAGCGGCCTGGATCGCAAGCGGCACGGTCATCGAACGGGCAACGATCGTGCAGTCGGTTCCTTCGCGTTTTACGTCGGCGACGCCGAGCGGAATGAGGAAATCTTCGTCTTCCGGGACATCGCTTTTCAGGCCGTACATGCGTTCCTGTTCCATAAAAAGCACGGGATTGTCATCGCGGATCGCCGATTTCAGCAGGCCTTTTGCATCGGCTGCCGTTGACGGCATGACGACCTTCAGGCCGGGGAAGTTTGCGTACATCGCCTCGAGAGCGTGCGAGTGCTGCGATGAGACCTGATACGCCGAACCATTCGGCCCGCGAAAGACGATCGGCACCTTGAACTGCCCGCCGGACATATAGTGCATCGCGGCCGCGTGGTTTATGATCTGGTCTGCGGCGAGGACGGAAAAGTTCCAAGTCATAAACTCGATCACCGGCCGCAAACCCGCCATCGCGGCACCAACGCCAACTGCGGCAAAGCCTAGCTCGGTGATCGGTGTATCGACAACACGCTTGTCGCCGAATTCTTTCCACAGCCCGCGCGTTACCTTATACGCCCCGTCATACTCGGCGACCTCTTCGCCCATGATGAAGACGTTCTCGTCTCTGATAAGTTCTTCGCGAAGCGCCTGATTCAGCGCATCGCGGATCGTTAAAACTGCCATATCTATTTTGCCAATTCGAGTTCCGACTCCTCGGCCCAAGCCGGTGTTAGCTCGTAATAGAGCGTGTCTGGATCAATGTCGACATTCTCTCCCCAGCCGATAGTTCTCCCTTCCGTCACTCGTATCGACCGGAATACTTCAGGGCTTGAGCGAATTTCTTCAAAGACGCCGCCATGCAGATATTTTTCCAGATCAATATGTCGATCAGTGCCGTTCGAAAACCAAACGTGAACTACAAAGCCGCTTACGGGTTTCACATCTTTTACTCTAACCAATTCCATATTATGCCAAGGGTGCGATCTGCTTCGGAGTTCCGCCGTCTCTCGAAATATTCCAGCAGTTCATCAATTCCTCACGGTGCTGATCGGCCCATTCGAGGACCATGTTGTGCGCCCGGCGCGGAAGATCTCCGGCATACAATTTCAGGGTCCGAATTTCGTAAACGGCCTCGCTTTCACCGTACAACGCATGAAAATGCGGTGGCGAATGTTCGTTGAAATAAAAATAAATCGCGATCCCAAAGAATCGACTTACACAGGGCATACACTATGCAAACACATCCGTCAGCAATTCACTTTCGTCAGGGAACGGGCTTTCATCTGCGAATTTAAGCGCCTTATCGGTCGCTTCGATCGCTTCCTGATCGATCGCGGCAAAGTCCTTGGCCGTCAAGATCTTTGCTTCCTTTAGGCTGTCCTTGAACAGCACGATAGGGTCGCGTTCCTGGTATTTGGCGATCTCTTCGCGGGTGCGGTAGTTGCCGGGGTCAGACATTGAGTGGCCCATAAATCGATAGGCCCTGACCTCAAGCAGCGTCGGAAGCGAGTTTTCCCTGGCCCTATCGATCGCCCGAATGGCTGCTTCGCGAACGGCCATTACATCCATGCCGTCCACAAATTCGTTTGCCATTTCAAACGCATCGGCCTTTTTCGCAATGTTCCGGGTGCTCATTGCACGGTCCTGCGACGTGCCCATGCCATATTGATTGTTCTCGCAGATATAAA
>JADLDC010000231.1 GCA_020846885.1 Acidobacteriota bacterium
CCGATAAATTGCGACCGCCGATGCCTGTGTCGGACGCAGAAAGCGCTGCGAAAGTGCGATCTGATAGACATCGCCCGCGGCAATATATTCCTTAACGGAACGGACCGCAGCCTCAAAATCAGCTTTCCTGAAGTTTGACGTACGTTCGAAGTTAGACGTGGTGCGGGCATTGGGCGGAATCTTGAGCGTGCCTGATCCAAGCTTGTCTCGTATTGCCAAAACCTCGCTTGCAGCCGAATCATAAACGCATTTAAGCTGCTCCAGTTCGCCGTTTGCCTCATCGACGAACGCGAGCGATACGATCTTTATGAGCTGCTTGGCATGATCGAACGCGACGATCGTACGGCAGAACATCAGCTCCGCCTCGTGCTCACTCTGCTCGATGCACTTCGCCAAACTCGGCTCGAACCAGGCGGCACATCCAAATTCAAGTGACCCGATGGCACCACCGGCAAAACTCGGCAGGTCTTCGCGCTCGTGAAGACGATAACGTTGAAAATGATCGCGGAGAAAATCGATCATCGGCATTTCGATCACCGCCGAACCAGAGGCATCGCGCCGTACGAGCCGCTCGTTGTTGCCCGAAATGCTGAACCATGGATCGACACCGACAAAGGAGTAGCGAGCCAAAGTTTCGCCTCCCTCGACCGACTCCAAAAGGAACGATTCAGTTTCGTCCTCGGCCAGCTTCAGATAGACCGCGAGCGGCGTCAGCAGGTCCGCCGGCATCGTTTCGATAACCGGTATCACATTGGCTTCGGCCGAAGCCCGCAAAAATTCTTCAAAATTATCCATTCGCAAAAAATAAAAATGCCGCCCCTTTTCATTCGGGCGGCACTTCTGAAGATCTCGTAAACCTGGCTTCTATCGATGAGAAAGAGAACAGGTCGTTGAGTCTATGACAAGCGATGCCGGCCCGCGGTCAAACCGCCAGCTCCATCGCCACGTATAGGTCCTGATCTGTTTCGATCCCGATTTCATCTTCACCTTTTTAGCAGACTTACCTTTGGTCTGTCAATTACATTCTCTCTGGAACTTCGATACCCATCGTTGCCAACGCGGCGGTCAGCGAACGGCGGGCCGCGTCGGCAGCGGTTGCAAGCACCGCCCGCTTTACCTGGTCCTCTTCGACGAGGATCTTGTGGTGGTGATAAAAAAGATTGAACGCCTTTGCGAGGGCAAAGGCATATTTCGCAAGCACTGCCGGTTCGTTCGAGGCCGATGCCTGTCTGATGACATCCTCGAGTCTTGCCGCCAAAGCAACTAGCGACCATATTTCGTTGCCATTCTCGCCTTCAAGTATTACATTAACTTCATCGGAATTCTGAAGTTGTGTCTGTAACTGTTCAAACGAAATATCTTGTTCAGCCAGCTTTCTAAATATTGAGTTTGCCCGGACGGCAGAATACTGACAGAAAGTGCCTGTCTCTCCATCAGTTGCGAGGGCTTCCTTAAAGTCGAATACGATGATCGTGTTTCGCGTGAACTTAAGTAAAAAGAATCTTAAGGCACCTACCGCAAGCTGGTGTGCCGCATGAAGTTTAGCTTCTTGGGCCAGCCCCGGATTCCGCGATTCGACCTCAACCAGTGCGTTAGCTTCAAGCCGGTCAATGAGGTCGTCCGCTTTTACGCCGAGGCCTTTGCGGCCGCTCATTTCGATAAACGGCTTTGCCCGGTCTTCGTCGCTGATCTCAAAGCCAAGTTCTTCGGCCGCGGCCGGTGAAAGGGCGACCATTTCGTACGAAAGGTGGACGCTTGCGGCCTCACCCTTTTCAGGAAAGATCGCGGCGACACCTTTCTTGACCACCTCCTGCGGGTATGACTGTCGCGTGTCGATCACGTTATAAACGGTCTCGCCGTGGCCAAATTCGGGAGCGTTGTCGGCATTCTCGGTTTTATCCGCCGTCGTTATCCATATCTCCGTGCCGTCCGCATTGGTCATGAACGGCTTGTAGTAAAAATCAAGCCCAAGCAGGCCCAATTTCCACATTTGGTACGCGATATCCTTGCCGGTGTATGTGACGGTCCCGTTCGATCGTACGAGTATCTTGTCGGATTCGTGTTCATCGGTGCCCTCGTGTGCCTCGAACGGCATTACCCAGCAACCGGCATTCTTGCCTTCCGTCTCAAAATGGATCACTCCGCGCTCTTTCATCTGCTCAAACGCCCTATTCCAGAAGTGAAGATGCAGTATCTCAGACTCACGCGGAAGCAGGTCGTATCGGATCGAGAGCCGCTGCATCGTTTTTGTGATGCATTCGACATTTCGCGTGGCGACATAATCGGCCAGAAGGGAAGTTTCGTTCCCGCCTTCCTCGATCAGATGAAGCACCTCGGCCCGTTTTGCCTTTAGTTCTTCGTTCGCGTGGTATTCAACCCCGACCTTTGCATAGAGGTCCCAGCAGTAGTAATCGAACGAGCGTCCTGACAGCGTCAGCTTTGCGTCAAGTTCCTTGATGGCCGCTAAGTCAAGGTGTTCCAAGTAGATAAAGCCAACAACGACATCCGCTACTTGAACTCCTGTATTGTCGATGTAGTTCTGGACCTCGACGGATTTTCCCTCGGCCTTCAAGATCCGCTGGAACGTGTCGCCGAGCACGGAATTGCGGACATGCCCGATGTGGGCCGCCTTGTTCGGGTTTACAGACGTGTGCTCAACACAGATCTTTATGCCCGCGGGTGCCGAGGCCTTCGGGAGCGGCTCTGCTCCTGTGTTTACCTGCAAAAAGCGTGTTCGGTCAAAGAATACGTTGAGATAGCCGGGGCCGGCGATCTCGACGCGGGCGACAACCTCGAGTTTTTCGATATCGGCTTTCAGTTCCTCGGCAAGCGCCCGCGGATTCTGCTTTTCGCCGGTCTGCTGCTTGATCAGTTTTGCAAGCTCAAAACCGATCGGAAATGCGGCGTCACCCAATTCGGTCTTCGGCGGCACCTCAAGAACGGGCTTGCCCGGATCAACACCAAACCGCGCCATGGCAGCGCTTCGGACAGTTTGTTTCAATAGATCTTGTATTTCGATAATGGTCATTTTCAGTTCGAGCACGAAAATTGAGATTATATGCGTTAAGAAACCACGTTAGCAAAAGCGGCCTAACCCAAAGGCGGGTTTTCCTTTCGGGCCGGAAAAATAATAAACTGCAAGTCAGATGAGAACCTTGTATTTCGATTGCTTTGCCGGCGCGAGCGGTAATATGGTGCTGGGAGCGTTGGTTAGCCTTGGGGTCGAGGCCGATGAACTCTCGGCAAGGCTGAAACAGCTTGATGTTCCCGAGTTCTCGCTTGAGTTTACTACGGCCGACAGGTCCGGTATTTCCGCCGTCCATGTTGAGGTCAAGGCGCCCGATGAAAAAAAGCACCGTCACC
>JADLDC010000232.1 GCA_020846885.1 Acidobacteriota bacterium
CGTCGGCCCAAACCGGCGAGAACAATAAGCCCGCCCGAAACCGCAAGCCCAAGCTGCGGCCCGCGCGTTACCGTAAGCAGCAATGCCAGGCCTGTGCCGAGAAGTGCAAGAAAAAGAAGGCCGATCAGAGGCCGCGAGGCCATTGCCTTTGCGTTGTCCGATCCGCCTGAACGACGTCCAAAGCCGAGGCTTGCAAGCCCCGCGATGAAAAGCCCAAATATGAGCGAACCGATCAGCTGCAAAACTTCGGCGTAGGTCGTGTAATGCCCATAGAACCCTTTCGAACGCCAGTTGTGGCTCTTTTCCCATCCGGTGATGCCAAGCTGTTCGAGCGCTCCGGTGCCGGCAAGCAGATCGGAACGCTTTACATCGATCGTGAGTTCAAAATCGGGCCTGTAAAATCTGACCTTTGAATTTTCTGCACTTTCAAGGCCCTTCACCACTTCATCAGGCGTCGTGACCTTCTTTTTGTTCACTTCAAGAAGGGTGTCGCCATCGATCAATCCCGGTTTGGCCAGCGGGCTGTTTGCCGCGACGCCGTGAATCTCGACGCCTCGGCCCAGAAGGCGTTCGACCGGCATCCAGAAAACGCTGATCATGCTGGACACGATCATCAAGCCAGCCGCAAGCGAGGCCGCACGCATGGTACGGATGTTGTAATAGACAAAATAAAAGATCAGAAAGACCGCGGTGCCGCGCAGGCGGTCTATCGAGATCAGCGGTTCATATGAGGTAAATGAACTGACAACCGACCAAATAAAAAAGGCCCACAATGCAGCATCAAGGGGGCCGAAGCGAAAGCGGATCCGCGGGCGGAGCGGAAGCCGGATGATCCAGGCCAGCATCCCGATGATCCACGCTGTCTGCGTCGCGGCTATCGAATGCGGTGCCGAAGCAAAGGTGAGCAAGAGAAATACGAACGCTATCCGCTCCAGCCAGGCGACGGCCCCGCCGTCTCGATTGATGTCCGCAAGCCGGTCGAACCGCTCGAAAAAATCCCGCATAAATGCGAACATTGTAACAGTTAGGCAAACCCTTCCGCCAAACCGGTAGGGCCCCGTTCTCCTAACTTCGTGCCCTTTGTGTCTTCAACTTCGTGTGTTTTATGGTGAGAAATCCTTTTAACACAAAGCACACGAAGTTGAAGACGCAAAGTGCGCAAAGGGGAATTCAGGATTTATATGGAAGAAGACCTTCAGACTGACCTGTCGGTGACGGCGGAGATAAAGCTCTACTATGATCTGTACGTGCCGGCTCCCACCACGCTGTCTGCCGAAGCGGCTCTTCCGGCGGGAGGGGAGGTTAAGAGGCCCCTTCTGATAGCGGTCCACGGCTATGGCGCGCACAAACGATATATGATGCGCGAGGCCCGGCGCGTGGCGCCTGCGGATTGGGTGATCGCGTCGGTCCAGGCACCGCACCAGCATTTTCGCAAGACGGAGGATGGATATCGCATCGGCTTTGGCTGGCTGACCGATCACAACCCGGCCGAGTCGGTCGCTTTGCACCATAAATTCTTGCTGGATGTGATAGCACGGCTCTCGGCCGATGCATTGATCGATAGATCGCAGGTTTATCTCTTCGGCTTTTCGCAGGCCTGTGCCCTAAACTTTCGCTTCGCGTTCACGCATCCCAGATCCGTGGCCGGCGTCATCGGTGTCTGCGGCGGCATCCCCGGCGACCTCGACACCAACCCCGCCTACCAACCGTTCAACGCCCCAACCTTCTACCTCTACGGCAACGACGACGAGTTTTACACCCCGGAGAAATTCGCGGAGTTCGACAAGAAACTCCGTGAGCGTTTACCGAACTACCACTCAAAACAATACACGGCTAAACACGAGATCACAGAGGAAATGCGAATAGACATTCGCGGTATTTTGGGGGGAAAACGCCCAATGTAGGGATGCTCGATTTGAGTTTCTATGCGGCCTTCGTGTTGAAGAAAAAACCTTAACACAAAGGTCACGGAGGGAAGACACAAAGGCGATTTATGATCGTAGGCATTCCTCTTATTCTTCTTGTTCGGTGGTGAGAGATCAACCGCTGAAAAAGAAGAATAAGAGGAGTGGAACGAACTATTCATCTTCACCGGCACGGGCGTTTCCGCGGGGGGAGTAGTTGATCCGGCGCGTTTCGCGGATGCGGCCGTCGCCTAACGAGCCTTCGACTATTTCGTAGCCAAGCAGGGCGAATACGCGGTTGCGAACAAACAGCGGCCGGGCATTGCCGTACCAATCGACGCAGGATGCACGGCAGCCGTCGGCGTTCGAGGTGTTTCGAGATTCCATTTCGCCGACCTCGTTGAACGAAAGTCCGCTGTTGCGAAGGAAAAGGATCGCGGCCGAGCCTTCGACCAGGTGGCGATAGCCGGGCCGGCCTTCGCGCGCGATCGGCAAACCGAGAAGGCCTGAATCATTCCCGTCCGGCTTATAGAAAAAGCCGTGGCTGCGAAGCTCGCCCTGCGACGCATTTTTTCGCGCGTAGCTTTCTTTTACTTCAGGCCGTGAACCGAGCCTGATGGGCGAAAAGTAAAGGTCAGTTCCGTTTGTCCCGACAACCACCGCATCTTTGCCCATTTGTTCGATCCTATCGACACCGTGTTTCAATCGCAGTTCGCTCACGTCGCCATTTGTCCAGTTGACGGCGATGAGGTCGGCGGTATTTTTTGTGTCGGGTGCGCCCCAACCGCTGCCTGTGCCGTAGAGAAGATAGTCCCCAACAAACCGATTCTGGAACGTATAGCCCGTTGGTTTTGGCAGTTCCTGATACCGATAACGCGGAGCATCAAGGCTTCCGTCCGAGAAACTGTCGATCGGCATGCGGAACAACGCAACATCGCCGGCGGCAAATTCCGAACCCCACATTTGCTCGCCGTAACCGTCAGAACGGACAAGGACGTTCAGGTGCTGATCGCCGCTTTCAAGGAACGAGAATTGATCGACCGGCGAACCGGTAACGCCCACGGCGCTTGGGGCCGAACCATCCAGCGGCATTTTGTATAGCATTGAGGCAGACGTCGATCTGCGGCCGTTTCCGTAACCGTAATTCCAATCAGTTGTCCACACATAAACCGATGTCGGCGAAACGTAGAACACACGGCCCGGAGCACCAAGCGTTCCGGTCGCGGTGCATGAGAATTCACGGCTGGCAAGATCGCAGACCGTTACGGTGTGCAGTGCCAGGCTGTAACTTGATTCGACCGGCCGTTCGGCGCGATAGATGCTTGTCGCCGGTACGATCCGTTCAAATTCCTTTTCGGTCGCGCCCTTGTGCCATTTGCGTACGGCGGGGAAACGCTCCATCGGATCGCCGCTGGAATAGCCGAGATACATCGGCGTATAAAAGACCAATTTGCTGCCGATAAGGCGGCTGGCGTAGTTGCGGGATGAATAATAATCATTCGATCGCAGGTGATAGGTCGAGCGGTAATCAAGCCCGCCGAGTTCGTCGATGTCGAAAAGATTTACCTCTGTCCCGCCGCGGCCGTAGCTGTAGCCGATGACGGCGACCGTATTGCCTGAAACGAGCATCTCGTCATACCAATCGCTTTGCGGGTTTACGCCGGGCGCGAACGCATCGACCGCGTCAATGGGTTTCAGCGAATTATCGCCGATCTTAACCGTAAACAATCGGCCGCGCCGTAAGATCACGAGATGGTCGCCATGCAGCTTTACAATGCCGCCTTCGTCCACGCCGGCGTGCTGATTGTTTGTCACCGAATCATCCGAGTCCTTGGATTCCTTTGCCGCTGACGGCGTCGCCGACATGGCATTTCCTGTGGCCTGCGCTTCGCTTTTCGCCGCTCGAAGGTCCCGCTTGCGCTTGTCGTCCAATTGACGGAAATAGTCCTTTAGCTCCTGCTCCGAGCGAAATGCTCGAAGGGTCTTTTTTGGCTTTGCGGATTCGACCGCTGCGGGATCGATCTCAGTGTTTGCGGCCGTGATAGAGCCGCTAGATCTTGCGCTCGAAAAAATAAAAACTGACACGGCCGCCACCAAAACGGCGGCTGAAATGGATATTGTCTTCTTCATTTTGTTTGCTCCGTCGGAGCCTGCAATTTGCAGGCGTGCCGTATTTTGATAAGCCTTGAACGGGCAAAGAAAAAGGAACTTGCAGTTTATCGGGATTTTTCCGGATCGCTGTCAGGACGAGCGATAGAATGGACGGGAATGTTTAGGGTCAAAGGCTTTAGCCGAACAAAAAAATAATAATCCGATCGGCTTTAGCCAAAATTCGGCTAAAGCCTTTATTCATTATCATTTCCACCCACTAGCTGAAGCTAGTGGCAATTGAAACGAAACAAAACGCAATGCTTGCTCTAGCGTTCGGTACGCGGCCGGCGGATCTCGACCTTATCGGCGAGCGACGATGGCAAGGTCACACTCGGCCGCTCGGTGCCGTTTGCGTCCTTGATCATCTCGACCGATATCTCTTCGGGTTTTAGGTGTTCCAGGAGCGACTTTCCGCCATAGAGGACCACGTTCACTTTTCGTTTTGTATCATCAGCAACCGGCACGCTGAATGCCTTTTCAATTCTCTTTTCGCCGATAGTGAACGCTACATCGACCAGCGAAACAAGCGGAGTTATCTTTGCCGCATTGCTGAGCGTCACCGGGATCTGGCCGGCAGTGAAATCGGCCTTCTTTCCAGTGAGGTCGATCTTTTCAGTGGTGACCATTGCCAACGCGCGGACCAGGTTCGCCGCGCCGCGCACCGGGACCTTTGGCGGGTTCACCGATTGGCCGTAAACTTCATAACCTTCGGCAACCTGCCCGGCGGTTACGGGGTTGACGGGCACTTCCTTTACTTCGAGCGGTTCGATCTTGACCGTTATTTGGCGCGGCGTTATCTCATCGATCTTGATCCCGTTCGGAAGTGGAAGCGATATCGTGTCCGGCGTGAGCTGGACAACCCTGTCGCCGGGCGGAACATTTGTCAGGTCAAGCGACGCGACAAGGCCGCTTCGTTCGATCTGATCGATCTTGCGTCTATCGCCGCTGATGACGATGTTGACCTCATCGACCGTTGTGCTGACATCCACATTCTCGGAATATCGCGGGTCAAGCGGTATCCCGTTCATTCGCTGCACGGCCGGCTGGCTTAGGCCGGTCACGCCCATCCAGAGCGCAAATGTGATGATGAGCGCCATGAGCTTCATCACCCAGTCTTCGAGAAAGACCTTTCGAAGAATGTTCTTGATGAACAGGCCTACTTGCCGGCCCTCAATGAGTTTTTCAGTCCGTGACGGCATTAAATCCAGGTTCCGAGGGTCACCCGACGGTTATTTCGGTGTCGGCCTCCTTCATTGCTTTTGCGGGCTCGCGTTTGGCGATGGTTGCCGGTATCTCCATTGCCTCAAGCAAGAGTTTGCGCAAGGTTGTCGTATCTACATTTCGGATCAAATTACCGGCCGCGACATATGTGATCGAACCTGTTTCTTCAGAGACGACTATCGAGATCGCGTCTGAACCTTCGGTTATCCCGATAGCCGCTCGGTGCCGTGTGCCCATTTCACGAGAAACTTCCGGGTTCTTTGTCAGCGGGAGAAAAACCGAAGCAGCGGCAAGGCGTTCATTCTGGATAATGACCGCTCCGTCATGCAGCGGCGTGGACGGATTGAATATTGTAACCAGGAGGTCATAGCCGATGGCCGCGTCAAGCTGTACGCCTGAATCGACAAAGTTTCGAAGGCCTACATTCCGTTCGATCACGATGAGCGCGCCGGTCTTCTCCGAGGCAAGCGTCGTCACCGCAAGGACGATCTCATCATAAACACTGCCGCCAAACTGGCCCCGCTGGCGCCGCAGTATCGGAAGGCGAAGCCGATTCGCGAAAAATATAAGTGCCTGCCGGATCTCTGATTGAAACAGAACAATGATCGCAAAACCGATGTAAACGACCGCGTACCTTAATACAAATTCGAGCGTCGCCAGGTCCTGAGCGATCGACAGCCAATAGAGCAAAAACAGCAGCACAAGGCCGACGATGGTCGGCACGGCCCGCGTTCCGCGAAGCAGCTTTAGCACCACATACACGATGATAAAGACAAGCACAATGTCCACGACATTGCGCACGCTGTTTATCGCCGGAATGTAGTTGCTGATCTGCATTCGTTCAACCCGGCCGCTTGCGGCCGGAGACAAAGAACCGCCTGTTCGATACAGTTCTCCACGCTAAGAATATCACAGGAAGTTCCGGGTGTTCCGCGAGAGCTTTGCCCTAAGGACAAATTTCGCCTTTCGCGGCTGTTGCGGTCGAGAGGAGGAGAGAAGTTTTCGGCCGATCGCCCGGTCCGCCGTCCGTAATGATCTTATGCCCGCCGCCTCGCGCGTCCGCCCGAAATGAATCCGACCAGTTTGCCTTCACTGTCCACAACACCGAGGGCCCCGGTGCCGTTCTCGGCCATCATCTCCCGTGCCTCGGAAAGGGACGTGCCTACCTCGACGAACATCTCAGCCGTAACGGGGCGCATTGTATTCCCCACGCTGGAGTGCCGCCAGGATTCACGCGGAAGGGCCTGCATATCCTCAAGTAAAAAGATGCCGTGAAGCCGCTTTTCGTTGGCGACGGGATAGGCCGCATACCGGTTCATCGGCAAAAGTTGGTCAATAAAGGCCTGCAGCGTTATGTCCGGCGGCACGACGGGCGGCAGCAGCATCACGTCATCGACAAGCCTGTGGCCGGCGGCCTGCACAGCGGCGATAATGCCCCGTGCCGAATCGAACAAAAAGAAGCCCGTTACGATCGCCCAAAAGCCGGCAAAGATCTGTCCGCGGCCTACCGCAAAGAACAGGCCCAGCGTCATGAGGCCGATGGCTATCGCCTGGCCGGAGCGTCCGGTCAATATGGTCGCCTCGTCCAGGTCACGGCCGCTGCGCCAGAGATAGGCGCGAAGCAAGCGGCCGCCGTCCAGCGGATATCCGGGAAACAAGTTAAAGACGGCGAGTAAAAAGTTTGCCAGTGCCAGAAGGAAAAGCAGATCGCGAAGTACGTCAAGCTTGCCGCTATTTGCCAGGGCCATCAGCAAAAGGAACCCTGCCGCAAGGACAAAACTGGAAACCGGCCCGGCCAGCGCGATCCGAAACTCGGCACGCGGTGTCTGCGGTTCATGAACGAAACGGGTAAGCCCGCCAAACGGATGAAGGACGACCTCTACGACCTCGAGCCTTTCGAGACGGGCAACGGCGGCGTGGGCCAGTTCGTGAAGAAGTATCGAAAGAAAGAAGATCAGCGTAGTCGCGGCACCCAATCCGACACTTGCGGCCCAATTCATGACCTGCACGTTAATACTTGCAGCCGTAACGGCCGTCATTAACGCGAACACGACAAACCATCTTCGATCGGCCCGCACCGGTATTCCGGCAACGCGGGCCAGTTCGACCGGCCGCCTGATGCCATTGAAAAATCGCATACCGATCAAAGCCGGCGGCTATCTGCCGTCGGGCGCAAAGATCATCAACTTACCGCTCTTCTCCCGTATCACTCAGCGTCCCGGCGACATCATCGCCAAAATCGGGTATCAGATTGTTTCCCGCCAATCGGCTCGGCGGATCCTCAACCGGGTCAAGCGGCGTTTGGTCCACCAGTTTTCCTTCGGAAAGGTCCTGCTCACTGTTCTGTCTATCGTCCTGTTCGATCATTTCGCGTCACCTGCTTCAAAAAAAACCTTGATAACTCTATTGTAACAAACGTTTGCCGGCCCGTCGGAACGGATAGCGTAGGATGGTTCGCCGCAAGTAACAGAAATGTACACGTGATGCGTGATTTTCGTTCAAATTGGGTCAAAACGGTTGCCTCCTTAACAGCAGAGCCCTGTGATCATAGCAGTTTTTCGAATATTTGTAGTATGGCACGTGAATTGCATTACCTATCAGCGGCCAGCCTTTATGGATGCAGCCGAATGTCAAAAGGAGGAGTGTTATGAAGACGTTGAAACATATGCTGAAACCCATCAAGACCGCTGACGCCGCAGAGGAGCACTTCTCCTTTCGTGTGCAGGATGGCGTTGAGATCTATGAGCGGGAGATGGTCCGGGCAACACGCATCTCGCAGTTGGCCCGGGCCGAAGCGGTGCGAAATCCGCGGCTTGTGGTCGAGGAAGAATGTGATACCGGACAAAAACTGCTGCTGACAAAAAAGCGTGCGGACCTAAAAGAGCTTTTGCGGCGCTTAAAGATCGTTACCGTTTGACGTGTGTCCCCGCTTGGTTGAACCAGGTAATTTATCCCTAGTAAAGGGCGAAAAGGCTGCGGATCGAATGTATCCGGCAGCCTTTGGTCATTTACAGTAATGGTCGGCCGCGGCCGTGATTCGATACACAGCTTCGCGGCCGGGCAGGCAGGTTGGCACAGCGCCCGGCCTTTTGCATCTCGTAGGCATTTTGTTAGATGCGGGTATTAAGCTTCGAAAGGTATTTCGGCGTTTTGAAGAACGCTTACCTCGTTGCGTGAGACGCGTTCAAGCAATTTTGGATCATCAAACATTTTCAGGAGGCCGTGGACGGTCGCGTAACGCGGCTCGTCTGATACGGTAACCGGAAGATTGATAAAATTACGAAGATATTTGTCAATGCCCTCAAGCAAAGCACCGCCGCCGGTCAGGATAACGCCGCGGTCATAGATATCGGCCGCAACTTCGGGACGAAGTTCGGTCAGGGTTTCGCGGATCATTTCGGCAATTCGCCGGACTATCGATTCAACGATCGGGTAAACCTCGCCCGTGGTGATCTCTACCGCCGCCGGGCTTCCGGTTTGTACGTCACGGCCGCGGACCTCGATCGTTTTCGTTATATCCTCGGGCAAATAAGCCGAAGCAAAAGTGGTCTTTAGAAATTCGATCGTTTCTTCGCCGACCTGCAGCCCGCGGTGACGACGCAGATGGGTAGCAAGCACTTCGTTTATCGCGCTGCTGCCATAGCGTTCCGAGGTCGAGGTGATCACATTGCCCTTAGCAACAACAGCGATGTTCGTTGTGGCAGACCCTATATCAATGATCGCCGAGGCCCGTTTATCCGTTGGCAAAACACCGGCACCAAAAGCGGCAGCAAGTGCCTCTTCCATCATGAAGACCTTGCCGATATGCGATTCTTCGGCGGCGTTCAGCAAGGCACGCTGTTCGACCTGCGTGACGTCCGAGACCATGCTCATTACGGCCTGCAGCGAAAGGTTCGAGCCGCCGGTGCGCGCCTTTTTTACGAAGTGCGCAAGCATCTTTTTCGTCCGCTCAAAATCGCCGACAACACCGCCGATAAGCGGCGCACGCACAACCACGTCGCGGCCTTCGCGGCCGGCCATGTCGCCCGCTTCCTGCCCGAACGCAACTATTTCCTCGCTTATCTCATTTATAGCAACCAATGACGGTTCATCCAGAACAACACCGCGGCCCTTGACCGCAATGATAGTACTGGCGGTACCGAGATCGATCGCCATTGAATCCGTAACGAGTTTCTTAAGGGAGGAAATCCTTAGCATGATTGTAGTTGCTGCACTCAAATTATAGTTCTTTTGCGCGCCGCGTGACAACAAATATTATTTTTAAATTCTTGCTTGAATTTTGCCTATGTTTCAGCCCCATCTTACCTCAAGGACATTGACCGGCTGAGTGCGGTTCTTTACGGTTAGCGGGTCGCGCACGTTGACCGGAATGAGATTGCCGCTGGCGGCGGCGGTCGCCTCGCTCATTAAGATCTGGCCGCCGGCCGCATTTGATTCAAGACGCGACGCAAGATTGACGGTATCGCCGATGGCGGTGTATTCCGACCGTTTGTTCGAGCCGATATATCCGATGGTCGCCTCGCCGGTATGCAGGCCAATGCCGACCGAGATGCTGCCGTAGCCTTCAGCACCGAGTTCGGCGTTTAGCGGGCCCAGGCGCTTTTGCATCGTAACGGCTGCTTTCACCGCATTGAGCGCATCTTCTTCGCCAGCTGTTGGCGCGCCGAATATCGCCATCATTCCGTCACCGATATATTTGTCCAGAGTTCCGCCGAACTCAAAAATGATCTCGGTCATCACCGAAAAGTAACGGTTCAGAAGATTAACGACCTTTTCAGGTTTTTCTTTTTCGGAAATGGCGGTAAAACCGCGAATGTCGGCAAACAGGACTGTAACCTGCTGATTCGCGCCGCCAAGGCGAAATGAATTTGGGCTTTCAAGCAGCTGTTTTACAACATATTCCGGCATAAAGCGGCTGTAGTTTGCACGGGCGACTTCTTCGCGTGCAAGCCGTTTGTGCGCCTTTACCGTTTCGACCGTAACTGCTGTTTGTGCGGCTACGGCGCTGATCATTTCAAGATGGTCTGCCGTAAATGTCGCAAACGGATCAAGCCGGTCAGCATAAAGAACACCGTGAACGTTCGATTCAGTTATCAGCGGAGCACAGATCGTCGATCTGACACCCTGCGAAACTATCGAATCGGAACCAAGGAATAATTCATCCGTTTTCGCATCCTGCGAGAGCACGGCCACCTTTTCACGCATAACTTTCAGCGTGATCGTGCGGCTGATCGTCAGGTTTGACGTAAGTTTATCCGTATTTTCATCGCGCGTTCTGACCGCGATCGGGAACAGGCTGTAATCCAATATCTTCCCGTCAACCGTCTCGTCCGCGATCA
>JADLDC010000233.1 GCA_020846885.1 Acidobacteriota bacterium
CCAAAGCGTGAGGGCATAAAGGAAAAGGACGAATCTCCGGCGAAAGAGGCAAAGATCAAGAAGAAGCCGGCGGCCGAGGCGGTGACGGACGAAGCCCCAAAGGCAGCAAAGCCGAAAAAGGAAGCGGCCCCGCAGGCAGAGACTGAGAAGCCCGCGAAGAAGGCCAAGGCCGAGAAGCCTGAGGTGAGCGAGGAGGCTGGCGAAAATGAGTAACTTTAGTGTTTGGGACATATTGAGATCGCCGGTCGTCACGGAGAAGAGCGTGATCTTGAAAGAGGATTCGACCGAGCAGGACGGCGAAGATACCGGCCGGAAAATGGGTCAGGTGCTTACCTTCCGTGTCGAACGCACGGCAGGAAAAAAGGATATCAAGCAGGCCGTTGAGGAGATCTTTAATGTAAAGGTAGCCGCGGTCCGCACAGTGAATTACGAAGGCAAGGAAAAACGCCGCGGCCGCCAGGTTGGACGAAGGCCGAATTGGAAGAAGGCCTACGTTACTTTGAAAAAGGGCGAGCCGATGGTGGATTACGCCGAAGCGATCTAGTCCGACAAACTTTAGTTTGTCGAGCAAAAGACATCAAACTAAAGTTTGATGGACTTTGATGGACATCGGAATATGGGAATCAAGAGATTAAAACCGACATCGCCGGCACGACGGTATCAGACGTATCTGACCCGCGACGAGCTGACGCCGGGAGCAGAACCTGAACGGTCGCTGCTTGAACCAAAAACGCGGATCTCGGGGCGAAACAACGATGGCCGTATCACTATCCGTCGACGCGGCGGCGGCCATAAGCGCTTTTACCGAGTGATCGACTTCAAGCGCGACAAGGCCGGCATTCCCGGACGCGTTTCGCAGATCGAGTACGACCCGAACCGCTCTGCGCACATTGCCTTGATAACGTATCTTGACGGCGAGAAGCGATACATTCTTGCCCCGCTCGGGCTTAAGGTCGGAACCTCCATTCTCAGCGGTGAAGAGGCTGACATATTGCCGGGCAACGCGTTGCCGATCAAGAATATCCCGCTTGGTACTGAAGTTCACAATATTGAACTTCGTCCTGGAAAAGGCGGACAGATGGTGCGGTCGGCTGGCGGTTTTGCACAGATAGTTGCAAAGGACGGCGATTACGCCCAGTTGCGAATGCCGTCGGGTGAAGTTCGCCGCGTCCCGGTTGTTTGTTATGCGACGGTCGGCCAGGTCGGCAATACCGAACACGAGAACGTTTCGCTTGGTAAGGCTGGCAGAAATCGCTGGTTGGGCAAGCGGCCGAAAGTTCGCGGCGTTGCGATGAACCCGGTCGATCACCCGCACGGCGGTGGTGAAGGCAAGACCTCGGGCGGACGCAATCCGGTAACCCCGTGGGGCCAGCCGACCCGCGGCTACAAGACGCGGCGGAACAAGCGCACGACGAACATGATCGTCAAGGATCGCAGGAGAAAATAGGAGTGCGGAATGCGGAGTGCGGAATGCGGAATGAGATCCAAAATCCACAATCCTAAATCCGAAATTGAAAGATGCCACGTTCATTAAAAAAAGGACCGTTTATCGATCTGAGTGTGCAGAAGGCGCTGCAGCGGATCCTGGATGGCGGGAAGAAGCCGCCGGCGATCAGGACATGGTCGCGTCGTTCAACGATCTCGCCGGATATGGTCGGCCTGACCTTCGGCGTGCATAATGGCAAACGCCATATACCGGTTTTCGTGACCGAGAATATGGTCGGCCACAAGCTTGGCGAGTTCTCGCCGACGCGCCTGTTCAAGGGGCACCCGGGAACGAAAGCGGAGAAAATGGCGAAACGAAAGTAAGACAGTTTGCGAATTTCGATCTGCGATCTGCGATTAAGGAATCGCTGCAATCGCAAATCGCAAATTGCAAATCGCAAATACCAAAATGGAAGCGATAGCTAAAACACGAAATTTGAAGGGCAGTCCGCGGAAGGCGCGGCTCGTTATCGATCTGATCCGCGGGCGAAACGTTTCGCAGGCATTGTCGATATTGAAGTTCACGGACAAGCGGGCCGCGGACCCGATCGCAAAAACTTTGCAGTCGGCGATCGCGAACGCGACGTACCAGGCAGAGCAGGAGAATATCGCCATCGATCCGGACGATCTGTGGGTGAAGACATGCTTTGTCGATATGGGCCCGCATAAAAATCGGCGCCGCATGCGCCCGGCTCCGCAGGGGCGGGCCTATCGCGAACAGCGGCACTATTGCCATATCACGATCGAGGTATCGAGCGAAGAAAGGCCGAAGAGCGAGAAAGAGTTGAAGGCCGAAGCCGCAAAGGCAAAGCGGTCGGCCGAAGGCGCTCCGAAAAAGAAGGCAGCCGCAAAGAAGGTTGAGGCCCCAAAGAAAGAAAAGAAGGCGGCGAAGCTGGCGGCTGAAGAGGTTGAAACTCCAGTGGTAGAGGCCCCAAGCGCAGCCGAGACGGCGGCAAAGGGCGACGCGGAAGTTGCCGATGCAAAGAATGTTGAAACGCAGACGCCCGCGGCCTTGAACGAAACCAAGCCGGCGGATGAGAAGATGCAGGATACGAACGAGGAATTGGAAAGACAGTAAAACGATTGCGGAATGCGGATTGCGGATTGCGGATCGAAAACCGAAATCCAAAATCTGAAATCCAAAATCCCAAATTGAGTTATGGGACAGAAAGTTCATCCATACGGATTTAGGGTCGGTTATAACAAGGACTGGCACTCGCACTGGTACTCGAAAAATGATTTTGCCAAGTACCTGGCGGAAGACCTTGCGTTAAAGCGCGAGTTGAAGAAGAAATTTGCGGGCGGCGGCGTGTCACACATTGATATTGAACGTGCGGCCGCGCGAATGAAGATCATTATCTACACCGCGCGGCCGGGCATTATCATCGGACGCAAGGGGGCCGAGATCGAAAAACTGCGCGAGGACCTTTCACGTAAGACCGGGCGCGAAGTGCTTATCTCTATCCAGGAGATCCGCCACCCTGAGCTTAACGCCCAGCTGCAGGCCGAGAAGATCGCGCAGCAGCTTGAAAAGCGTATCGCGTTCCGCCGTGCGATGAAAAAGACGATGGAAGAGTCGCAGCGGTTCGGAGCACAAGGTATCAAGGTCATGATCTCGGGCCGTCTGAACGGGGCCGAGATCGCCCGAACTGAATGGTCGCTGCAAGGCAGGCTCCCCCTGCATACACTGCGTGCGGATATTGATTACGGTTTTGCCGAAGCGTTGACGACGTTTGGGATCATCGGAGTGAAGGTTTGGATCTATCGCGGCGAGATACTGGATCCGAACGCGGCATTGGCTCGGGGCACCACGACCGATCCGGTGAACGAGGTCAAGGTCGAACGCGGAGCGGGCCGCGGGGACAGAAGGCCGCGAAGGGACGATCGCGGCGATAGGGGAAGGTAGGAAATTTGCGAGTTTCGATTTGCGATCTGCGAACTGAATATCGAGATCGCGAACTGCAAATTGAGAAGCAGAGGTTTTGAACTATGTTAATGCCGAAAAAGGTCAAGCACCGAAGAGTAATGAAGGGCCGCATGCGCGGAAAGGCAACGCGCGGCGAAAACCTTGATTTCGGTGACTTTGGGCTGAAAGCACTGGAAGCCGGCTGGATCACGGACCGCCAGATCGAAGCAGCACGTATCGCGATGACGCGTCACGTAAAGCGCGGTGGTAAGATCTGGATCAGAATGTTCCCGGACAAGCCGATCACTCGTAAACCGGCCGAAACCCGTATGGGTTCGGGTAAGGGAGCTCCGGACCATTGGGTCGCGGTGGTGAAACCGGGCCGCGTGTTATATGAGATCCAGGGCGTTGATATTGAGCTTGCCCGCGAAGCATTCGCCTTGGCCGCCCAGAAACTGCCGATCAAGACGAAATTCGTTTCGCGTGCGGACCTTGAAGGAGGCGTAGTTTAACAGATGAAGGTCAAGGAACAGAAAGAACAGCTTCGCGACATGAGCGTTGATGAATTGAAGGAGCAGGCCGACGCGTTGAAAGAATCACTGTTCAGGCTTAAGTTCCGCCGAGCACTTGGCGTGGGCGATACACTTGCCGACATTCGGCGCGAGAAGAAAACGCTGGCGAGGGTTTACACGCTGCTTGGCGAGAAGGCTAAAGGGTAGAAGAGGCTGTTAGCCCGTACCTGAAGGGCAAATTGAGACGGGCCAGTGTCCGTCCTACGTGAAGAAAAATGGCAAAGAAGAAAGAAGAAGGCGTAGAAGAGACGACCGAGGCGGCAGCCGAAGAAGCTGCTGTCGAGAAGAAGCCGAAACGGGCCGCAAAAAAAGCTGACGCCGCCGAAAACGAGCCATCCGTGGTTGAGGGCGTGATCGATACGGTCGCCTCCGCGGCCGAGACCGTTGCGGATGCGGTCGTCGAAACGGTCGCCGCCGCCGCCGAGGCGGCTGCGGGTGTGCTCGGAGCAGCCGGTGGGGAGAAAAAGGGCATTGTCCATAAACGGGCGGAAAAGGTCGGCGTTGTCGCTTCCGATAAGATGACGAAGACCGTGACAGTACGCGTGGACCGTGTAGTAAAGCACCCGACATATCGCAAATATGTTCGCCGCCGCAAGAAATTCATGGCGCATGATGAACTCGGCGCAAAGGTAGGCGACAAGGTGCGGATAATCGAAACGCGGCCTCTGTCTGCAAGAAAGCGCTGGCGCGTGGTGGAGATAATTCAAAAGGCGGAGTTGTGATTTTTCGATTTTCAATCCGCAAACCGCGGAAGACGGAAGATCGAAATTCGCAGATCAAAGATACGAGGTGATTTATGATTCAGATGCAGACCTCTTTGGCGGTCGCGGACAATTCGGGGGCGAAACGGCTGGAGATGATCGCCCCGATCGGCGGTTCGACGTCAAAGATCGCTCGGCTTGGTGACAAGATCAAAGTTACGGTCAAAGAAGCGGCCCCGGACGGGACCGCGAAGAAAGGAAAGGTTTACAACGCCGTCATTGTGCGTACGCGCAAGGAAGTTCGCCGCCGGGACGGAAGCTACATTCGCTTTGATGAAAACGCGGCTGTGCTGATCAAGGATGACGGGTCGCCGGTGGGGACGCGTGTTTTCGGGCCGGTCGCCCGTGAGCTTCGCGAAAAGAATTTCATGAAGATCGTATCCCTGGCGCCGGAAGTAATATAGGACATGCCGGCATGAGCCGGCGAACACTCGCCGCCCGCAATGGCGGCGTTCCATAAGAGATGAAAACCGAGAAGAAAGGAACAGTCACAAGCAAGATCAAGCGCGGCGACCAGGTTGTGTTCATCGCGGGCAAGGAGTATGCCCGGTATGACAGCCAAGGCAAGCGCCAGCCGTATCGCGGCCGTGTAATTGCGGTGGATGCACGGAACGGCAAGGTCAAAGTAGAAGGTGCGAATATTCAAAAGCGGCATCGAAAGCCCGTGCCGCAGTTGAACCGCGAAGGCGGCATCGTTCAGCAGGAAGGCTGGGTTGACGCGTCAAATGTCGCGTTGATCGACCCGGAAACAGGTAAGCCGACGCGGGTTAAGGTCGAACTCCGCGATGGAACAAAGGTACGCGTGGCAAAGAGCGGAAAGGTCATTCCGCTGCCGAACGTCTTCGGTACAAAGGAGCCGAAGAAGATCGCGGCTGATAGGGAAGCAGAAGAGTAGCGGTTAAAAATTCGGCCTGGTAACGGCATCTAACTTGCTTCGGACGATCTGAGATCGGTGAGACATGAAAGCGAGCCGGGGCCCAGGCAAAGGAACAGCAATGGCAAGACTTAGAGAAAAGTATAAGAACGAGATCGCACCGGCACTGGCCAAAGAGTTCGACATCAAGAACCCGATGGCCATCCCGAAGATCGAGAAGATCGTAGTCAATATGGGACTCGGCGAGGCAAGTGCCAACGCTAAGGTCCTCGATGTGGCTTCGGACGAGCTCAAAGTGGTCACGGGACAGAAACCGGTCATCACTAAGGCCAAGAAATCGATCGCGGCATTCAAGCTGCGGCAGGGAATGAGCATTGGAACGATGGTCACGCTTCGCGGTGACAGGATGTACGAGTTTCTCGACCGGCTGATCTCCATAGCTCTTCCTCGTGTTCGCGATTTCCGCGGGATCTCAGGCAAGGCGTTTGACGGCCGGGGTAATTACACGCTCGGGGTTCGTGAGCAGCTAATTTTTCCTGAGATCGATTTTAACAAGGTCGATAAGACACGCGGGATGAATATTTCAATCGTCACCACGGCGAAAACTGACGAGCAGGCACGCTCGCTGCTGAAATCGATGGGAATGCCTTTTAGGCAGTAGGGTTTTTAACGCATAGACGCAGAGAGAGAAGGACGCAGAGTTTTTGAGAGTTTTCTCGCTGCCGATCGTTAAAAACGAAACGGGCGTCTCAACGGTGAAGAAAAAGATATGGCAAAGATCAGCAAGGTAGTTAAGAACAACGATCGGAAACGCAAGGTCGCACTTTGGCGCGAACGCCGGGCGGCGGCGAAAGCGATCATCAACAATCCGCGATCGACACCGGAAGAGGTCGATGCGGCCGTGGTCAAGCTTCAAAAGATGCCGCGGGACGGAAGCCCGATCAGGGTCCGGAACCGCTGCTCGCAGTCCGGCCGGTCGCGAGGATATTTGAGGAAGTTCGGGATTTCCAGGATCGCCCTGCGTGAACTGTCCCTGGAGGGACAGATACCGGGTGTCGTGAAATCGAGCTGGTGAGCCGATTTGGGATTTGAGATCGCGGATCTTGGATCTTGAATCTGTAACAGGCAGTCCTTATAAAAGTTTGAAAATGCGGAACAGAAGAGGAGGAGGAGCATTCCAGAATGCGAGATCCCCGAATCCACGATCCGCGATCAATTGACGGAGTTAAAGTAGAATGACAGATCCAATAGCCGACATGCTGACGCGGATACGCAACGCGATCGCCGCAAACCACCCGCGGGTGGATATTCCAGGCTCGAAGCTGAAGGTCGAGGTTGCCCGGATCCTGAAGGAAGAGGGATATATCAACAATTACTCGACAAAGGGCGAGGGGCCGAAGTATGTGATCCGCGTTTTCCTGCGGTACGATTCGCGCGGCACGTCGTCGATCACGCATCTTTCCCGTGTTTCTCGTCCGGGCCGCCGCGTTTATGTCGGCGCCGGTGAGATACCGCGAGTTTTGGGCGGATATGGAGTGAACATCATCTCGACCTCGCGCGGCCTGATGAGCGGCAAGCGTGCAAAGGCCGAGAACGTCGGCGGCGAGATCTTAGCACAGGTTTATTAGTTGATCTTGGATTTTAGATTTTGGATCTTAGATTGCCTTGCGGCATTGGGCGAATCCAGAATCGGCGATCCAAGATCCAAAATCAGAGAGTTATGTCACGAGTAGGAAAAAAACCGATCACGATCCCCGCCGGGGTGACCGTCAATATCAGCGATTCGCTGCTTGAGGTCAAAGGGCCGAAAGGAACGCTTAGCACACCGGTGCCCGGCGGCGTGAAGTTCAGGCAGGAAGACGGAACGCTGGTCGCCGAGCGTGCAAATGACGATCTGGCCGCGTTTCACGGCCTGGCCCGTGCGCTGGCTAATAATGCCGTCGTTGGGGTTACTGAAGGGTTCAAGATCGACCTCGATGTAGTTGGCGTCGGCTATAAAGCGGATGTACAGGGCAAGAAAATAGTGTTCGCTTTGGGGTATTCTCACCCCATCGAATACCCGCTCCCGGATGGGATCGATGCCAAGGCCGAACGCATCGGGTCGAAAACCTCGATCTCGCAGTATCAGCTGACGATCACGCTGTCCGGAATCGACAAACAGAAGCTCGGTCAGGTGGCTGCGGAATTGAACCGGCTGCGCAAGCCGGACGCCTATAAAGGTAAAGGTGTGCGATACGCGGCCAAGCAGTATAAGCTCAAGCCGGGCAAGACAGGTAAATAAAGGAACGCCGGCGTTCCGCCGGTGATGACACGCCGCCGAGGACGGCGGCGATCCATTGAGATATGGCACAGAAAAGCAGAGCAGATATTCGACGCGGCGTGCACAGCCGCATCCGCAAGAAAGTTCGCGGGACGGCCGAACGGCCGCGGCTGGCGGTGTTTCGCAGCTTGAACCACATCTACGCGCAGGTCATTGACGACATTGCCGGCAAAACACTTGCTACGGCTTCGACTGCCGAAAAGGCGTTTTCGGGCACGGGCGGCAATATCGCCGCGGCCCAAAATGTCGGCAAGACGATCGCTGAGCGTGCTCTTGCGGCCGGGGTATCGAATGTGGTGTTTGATCGCGGCGGCTATGTCTATCATGGACGCGTTAAGGCTTTGCTTGACGCTACGCGTGAGGCTGGATTGAACAAGAACGAGGCGGCCGGCGAGCCAGCAAAGGAAAAGGGTAATGAATAAACAGAGAATTTCTCCGAACGGCCTTTTGTTAAAGGACCAGCTGATCTCGATCAACCGTGTCACGAAGGTCGTAAAGGGCGGCAAGAATATGTCGTTCGCGGCACTGGTCGTCGTTGGTGATGAAGCCGGACACGTAGGTTTCGGGACCGGAAAGGCAAAGGAAGTGCCGAACGCGATCAAGAAGGCGGTGGAGGCGGCAAAGAACAACCTGATCCGCGTGCCGCTGATCGACGGCACATTGCCGCATGAATTGATCGGCGAATACGGGGCAGGCCGCGTACTGCTTAAGCCGGCGGAAGAAGGTACCGGTGTTATCGCCGGCGGCGCGGTTCGACTGGTGCTGCAGAGCCTGGGCGTACACAACGTCCGCACAAAGATACTCGGCTCGAGCAACAATCACAATGTTGTGCGTGCGACCTTCAACGGCCTGATGCGGATGAAAGATCCGATCGAGGTGGCAAGGCTTCGCGGCAAACAGGTTGAGGAGTTGGTGTAGGCGGAATGGCCGGCGTCGTGCCGGGGGAAGACGAGCCGCCGAGATGGCGGCGTTCCGAAGATCATGGCTAAGAACACAGAAAATTTGACCAGCGGTACGATCAAGATCCAGTATTACCGGAGTTCGATCGGCTATTCGCAAAAGCAAAAGGATATTGTGCGCAACCTCGGCATTACAAAGCTGAATCAGATCGTAAGCCGTCCCGACTCGGCGGCGACGCGTGGAATTGTCGCAAAGGTGCCGCATCTGCTGAGGATCGTTGAATAGATCTTAGCGTGGAGACGCAGAGAATTTGAGGATCTTTCCTCTAAAGGCCGGATCGTTAAACTCTGCGTTTCAGCCTCTGCGACAAAGATCTTATCGAATGAGGAAATACGATGGCATTAGGACTTAATAACATAAAACCCGCACCCGGATCGACGCATAAGAAAAAGCGCGTAGGCCGCGGGCCCGGTTCGGGGCTTGGAAAAACCGCGGGCCGCGGGCACAAGGGACAGAAATCGCGTTCCGGTTACAGCAGCCGGCCTGGATTTGAAGGCGGGCAGATGCCATTGCAGCGCCGCTTGCCCAAACGCGGTTTTACAAATATCTTCAAGAAGCAGTGGATCGAGATCAGCCTGGCGAAGATCGAAGCAAGTTTCAACGCCGGCGACGAGGTCACGCCGGAGGTACTGCACGAGCGCGGGCTCATAAAGAAGGCAAAGCACGACCTGGTCATACTCGGCAACGGGGATGTCTCAAAAGGCTTGAAGATCTCGGCCCACCGGTTTACCAAAACGGCCAAGGACAAGATCGAAAAAGCCGGTGGTTCGGCTACAGTGATCTCTAAGGCCGCGGTTTAGTTTTGAGCACCCGCTTTTGTATGCAGGCGTGATCCAAAACACAGGATTTTTATGGAGCAGTTTCTAAACGCCGTCCAGAACATGTTCAAGATCCCGGAGCTCCGGAAGCGTATCCTTTTTACGCTCGGGCTCCTGGCGGTTTACCGTTTGGGCGCACATATTGCGGCACCGGGCATTGATAAGGTCCGTCTGGAAGCGGTTTGGCAGGACGTGGCCGGTACGCTCCTTGGCGTGCTCGATCTGTTTTCGGGCGGGAACTTCAGGACCATTTCTGTATTTGCCTTAGGTGTGACGCCATACATTACGGCGTCGATCA
>JADLDC010000234.1 GCA_020846885.1 Acidobacteriota bacterium
GAGACGTGATAACAAAGATCAATGGCGGCTCGCCGTTCGAAGCTCCGTTGGGAACGCTGGCAGGCAAAGATATCAAGCTGACCATCACACGCGGCGGCCAGGAATCGGAAATGTCGATGAAGGTCGGTTCACGGTCCTTCACCGCATATTCGCTTGAAGAATTGCCCAATGCCTCGCCGCAGCAGATCAAAGTCCGCGACGGCTGGCTAAAGCGTTAATAGTCCAACAAACTTCAGTTTGTTGCTCTGCAGAAGTCCAACAAACTTCAGTTTGTTGCTCTTCGCTCACACGATCCGGCGCAATACTTAACCCAAGTATTGCGCCCTTTCTATACACAAGCCTCCGAAGCACGTTTTGCATCCCCAAATAATCCGACCAGGTCCGCAAGCTGATAATGTGCATTCAGCCCGCTTGGGTTCGGCAGCAGCCAGACGGTCGTTTCGCCGAACTTCTCCTTCTGTCGTCCGACGACCGCCTGCGGCCTATTGAACGCCGTACGATACGCACCCAGCCCAAGTACCGCCAAAAGCCGCGGCCTGTATTTTTCGATCTTTTTCAATAGAACGCGTCCGCCGGCTATGATCTCGTTCGCCGATATCTCGTCGGCACGCGCGGTCGTGCGCTCGACAAAGCAAGTTATGCCGTAGCCTCTCTCAAGAAGTTCCGCTTCTTCGGACGGGTCAAGAAGCCGGTCGGTAAACCCGGCACCGTGCAGGGCCTTCCAAAACCGGTTGCCCGGACGGGCAAAATGAAGGCCGGTCGCACCCGAATAAAGGCCCGGGTTTATACCGCAAAACAGCACCTTAAGATCATGATCGATCAGGTCGTCAAGCGTCAGGTTCACCGCAAGCCGCAGGTCTTCCTTGGTCGGTCTCGTCGTTGCCATACCAACATCATACCGCGCCGACTGTGATAAAATCGCCCGGCAATGACGTCAGAAATGCAACCGATGGTCGAATTTCGTTCGGTCAGCTATACAGCGGGCGAAACTCAGATCCTTCACGGCCTCGACCTGCGAATAGAACAGGGCGAGGTGCTCGTGCTTCTCGGCGAATCCGGCTGCGGAAAAACGACAACGCTGAAATTGATAAACAGGCTGATCGATCCGACCGGCGGTTCTGTATTGGTGGAAGGAAAAAGCACGGCCGATTGGGACGCGATCAAACTGCGTCGGCGGATCGGCTACGTTCTGCAGGACGGCGGCCTTTTTCCGCATTTTACTATCGAACAAAATGTCGGCCTTACGCTGAAGCTTGCGGGCCGCAGTGTTGATGAGGCGAATACCAGAACAGCTGAAATGCTCGATCTTGTCGGCCTTGTACCCGAAAAGTTCGCTGACAGGTTTCCGCACGAATTGTCAGGCGGCCAGCGGCAGCGCGTCGGCGTCGCACGGGCACTTGCTGCCGATCCGCCGCTGATCCTGCTCGATGAACCATTCGGCGCCCTCGACGTGATCACCCGGACCAATCTTCAAAAAGAATTCGCCCGCCTCGTCCGCGATCTCGGCAAGACAGCGGTCTTTGTCACGCACGACCTGCACGAAGCAAGACTTTTAGGAACGCGGATAGCCCTAATGGAAAAGGGCAGGATCGTCTTTCTGGGTACCGCCAAAGAATTCACGTCGTCAAACGTTCCACTGGCCGCGGCATATCTTGAAACCCTATCGGACTGAAACAACCGCAAACACTTTGTGCCCTTTGTGTCTTCAACTTTGAGCCCTTTGTGTTAACCGGTTTTTTAACACAAAGACCGCGAAGTTGAAGACACAAAGGGCACAAAGAAGAAGAGATCGTTACGGTCGTCGGTCCGGAAGCCGCCTGATCAGGTCAATCGTGTCAATTGTATTTACCTTGCTGCTTGTGCTGACCTCATCCAAATCGTGGTCAAGGTAGATCCCGACAGTCTCTTCGGCACCATCCGGTTCCATCCCGATGGCCAGCATGATGCGAAGCGGATTACGGATCGTGAGCACCATTACATATTTCTTAAAGCCTGCGGATTCGATTTGGAGGTTGTAACCGCCATCGGGAATGTCACCAAAAGCGAACTTTCCGGCATCATTCGATCGAACACTCCTCAACGATCTCTTTGCGTTCTCTTTGAAAAGGCTGACCGTCGCTCCGGGAACTACCCCTCCGTGCGGATCGGTGATGGTCCCTGCCAAAACGATCCGATCATCCTGTACATTTTCGGTCACAGATGTCGCTGGCGACACTTCCTTGTCATTCTTTTGACCGTACGAGATAGTGAATAGCCCAAAAAAAGCGGCCGCAGCAGCAGACGCGATCCGCGTCGTGCGTTTTCGGATCGAACGCAGGCCGACAGGGCAGTCCCGGGTGATGACGGTCCCATCCGTACGCCGGAAAAGCCTGATGCAAAGTCGGCCGCTGCGATCAGCGATCAGGCTCTCGACCTCGACGGCATCCAGTCCCGCAATATTGTGGACCTTCATTTCGCAAACTTCACAGGTCCGACTGCGTTCGTCACCGCTCATCGAGTCCCACCCAACAGAGCAAGATGAGGCAACCCGAAGGTCATTCACATTAAATTGCCTGGCTTTCATCGTTTGTTGCGGCCTGACGTATCGGATGCGCCAAATGTCACCATCCGTTGCTTTCTGCGGAAACAAACTCTGCTACAATAACGGCGCATCAGATTACAAAATGATGAATCCAAAGAAACAGAACAGGCGTGAGTTTTTGCGATCGGGTGCGGCAGGACTGGCGGGCGTAGCCCTGATCAGCGGCGCAAGGGGAGAATTGTTCGGCTTTGCTGATGCGGGCCCGTTTGCCGAAATTGTGGAAGCTACGATTGCCGATCTACAGGCAAAAATGAGGGCCGGCAAATTGACCTCGCGCCGGTTGGTGGAAATGTACCTCGAACGCATTCGCGAGGTAGATGTAAAAACGCATGCGGTTATCGAAACAAATCCGGATGCGCTTGCGATCGCTGATCAGATGGACCGCGAGCGAAAAAAAGGCAAGCCGCGTTCGATGATGCACGGCATCCCGATCCTCATCAAAGACAACATCGACACCGCCGACAAAATGATGACGACCGCCGGTTCGCTTGCGCTTGTCGGCGCACCAACGCCAAAGCACGATGCGTTTGTCGTCGGGCAACTTCGCAAGGCCGGTGCGGTCATTATAGGCAAAACCAATCTGAGCGAGTGGGCCAATTTTCGCGGCGAGCGCTCTATCAGCGGCTGGTCGGGCCGCGGCGGGCAGACGAACAATCCGTATTTTCTTGATCAAAACCCGTGCGGCTCAAGTTCAGGATCAGGCGTCGCCGTTTCAGCAAATCTTGCCGCCGCGGCCGTCGGTACCGAAACGAATGGTTCGATAATTTGCCCGGCGTTGACCAACGGCGTCGTCGGTATCAAACCGACGCTCGGCCTGGTTTCGCGCAGCGGCATCATCCCGATCGCCCATACTCAGGATACCGCCGGCCCGATGGCACGAACAGTTGCCGACGCCGCGATCCTTCTCGGTGCAATGGCCGGCCGCGACAAAAATGACGCGATCACCGCCGACGCGGCAAAGAATGCGGCGAAGGACTATACAAAATTCCTTGACCCCGACGGCCTTCGCGGTGCAAGGCTTGGCCTGGTGCTCCAATTCCTGCCGCAGCGAGATCGCGAACAGGCATTGGCATATTACAAGCCGTTCATCGACAAATTCCGTGAGGCCGGTGCAACGCTGATAGACGTGACCTTCACACAGAACTACGGTAAAACCGCACAGGACCGGACAGATGTTCTGCTTTATGAATTCAAGGCCGACCTGAACAAATATCTGGCATCGCGTGGTGCAAAATATAAAACGCTCGAAGACCTGATCAAATTTAACGAAGAGAACAGGGACCGCGAACTTACGAAATTTGGCCAAGAACTGTTCGTTCAGGCCGAGGCCAAGGGCGGATTGACGGACAAGGCATATCTGGATGCTCTCGGCCGCATCAAGAAGGCCACGCGTGAAGACGGTATCGACGCCGTGATGGCAAAGGACAATCTGGATGCACTCATCGGCCCAACCAGCGGCGCGGCCTGGTCGATCGCGGCGGTAGCCGGATACCCATTTATCACCGTGCCATTGGGCTTACGCGATAACTCCGCGACAGGCATGGCGTTCTTCGGCAAACCGTTTACCGAACCGCAGCTGATCAAATACGCTTACGCCTTCGAACAAAGAACAAAAGGCCGCGTCGAGCCGCAATTTTTGCCGACATATCCGAAGAAGCCATAGATCGGCGTCAGAGATCTCTTCTCTATGAGCGGAATCTACGACTGAATCGACCGAACCTTCGTGCTCTTTGTGTCTTCAACTTGGCGGTCTTTGTGTTAAAAAACTCGTTAACACAAAGGGCGCAAAGGCGAAGACACAAAGGTCGCAAAGAAGAAGATCTCGGCAAGATACTACTTGCAAATGAGGTCCACGGCTTCTGGGCTTCCGTATAAAGACCACCCAATTGTCCACCCAATTCCACCCATTTCGCGGCAAACCCTAACGCTGTTAAAGTAAGTGGAAACCGGTGAATGACTTTGCCCAATTCTTACGCTCGAACTCGCCCGAACTTCTCGTTCTGACGCGCGAGCATATTTTTATTGTGTTCCTTTCGGCGGGCCTGGCGATCTTGATCGGGTTGCCGCTCGGCATTTTGTTGACGCGTGTAAAAGGTTTGCAAACTCCGGTCCTTGGTTTTGCGAACGTGATGCAGACCGTGCCGAGCCTTGCTCTGTTCGGCTTGCTCATACCGGTCCCGTTCATCGGCGGCATCGGCGCCCGCACGGCCGTTATCGCACTTGCGCTTTACGCGCTATTGCCGGTCATTCGAAACACGGTCACCGGCATTTTGGGCATCGATCCAAAGGTGCGCGAAGCGGCGGTTGCGATGGGAATGACCGATGGCCAGGTCCTTCGCATGGTAGAGCTGCCGCTTGCGGCCCCGGTGATCCTGACCGGAATTCGGGTGGCGGTTGTCATTGCCGTCGGCGTCGCGACCGTCGCGGCAGCCGTCGGTGCCGGTGGTTTGGGGACCTATATTTTCCGCGGCTTGCGTCAAAACGACAACAATCTGCTCATCGCCGGCGCGCTTGCTTCGGCATTGCTCGCATTGCTTTGTGATTTTGCGCTTGGGCAGATCGAACAGGCGTACAAGATCGGCGAACGGGCCTCGACGTGGCGAAAAGCGGCCATCGCCTGTACTGCCTTTTCGCTCGCCGCGATCGTCGGGGCTAGTTATCTGCCAAATCTCAGATCTGAAATTTCAGATCCAAGGTCGCCGGATTCGGCCATTGGAACAAAGCTCGAAGGTCAGCGGATCGTTGTCGGATCAAAGGATTTTACCGAATCCGTCATTTTGGCCGAGATACTTGCTCAAATGCTGGAAAAGCAGGGAGCGGATGTCGTGCGGCAATTTGAACTAGGCGGCGATATTGCTCACAAAGGACTGCTTTCCGGCGAGATCGACGTTTATCCGGAATACACCGGCACGGCTTACACAGCCATTCTAAAACACCCGCCGATAACAGACCCGCGGGAGGTTTACGACCGCACAAAGGCCGAATACGCCGAAAAATTCGGCTTGACGGTCAGCCCGCCGCTCGGGTTTGCAAATGATTTTGCGATCCTCGTCCGCGGTGAAGTTGCTAAAAAGCACAACCTGAAAACCATCTCCGACGCCGTGCCGTTCGCCCGCGACTGGCAGGCCGGCTTTGGCCAGGATTTTATGTCGCGGGCGGATGGCTATCCCGGATTTTCAAAGGCCTACGGCTTTAATTTCGCCAAACAGCCCCGCGAAATGGACCTCTCGCTCACATACCGCGCCCTGCAGTCTGGTGAACTCGACATCATCGCCGGCAACTCGACCGACGGCCTGATCTCTGCACTCGACCTGTTCCAACTGGAAGATGACAGGCACTACTTTCCGCCATATCAGGCAGTTTTTATTGCACGGTCGCAAGTAAGTTCGACGCTGACCGATGCGTTTGCAAAACTAAGCAACGCGATATCAACCGAAGAAATGCGGCGTATGAATTACGAAGTTGACGGCAACAAACGGGCAGCGCGCGAAGTTGCTGAAAATTGGCTGAACCGCAAGACTATTCAAACTGATGCACTACGCCACTAATAATATGTCTGCTTGCAGCTTCCCATAAAATGTTGTATTCTGATTATTTGAAATTCCTCCGCTCGTTTGTCGACGGTAATTTCGCTCTCATTGTGAGGTAAGCGATCAGAATTTGAGGGGAGGACAATAAACACACTGTCAGAAGCGGCCTTATTAGATCTTGGGCCTTCTTACGTTGGTCTTTCGCTGCCGC
Source organism: Acidobacteriota bacterium (assembly GCA_020846885.1). Classification (GTDB taxonomy): domain Bacteria; phylum Acidobacteriota; class Blastocatellia; order Pyrinomonadales; family Pyrinomonadaceae; genus OLB17. The sequence goes on from JADLDC010000234.1 coordinate 6,323, forward strand.
CGTTACATCGAACGTTATCACCCACCGTTAGACACTTCTTCAAATATCACAGACGAGCTATGCAGGTGGAGGTCCGCTTTTTCGCGTTTTTGACCGGAACTTGTATTGAGCATGGTGAATTCAGGCGTTCCTACGGCCCGAGAAAGGCCGCCTATACGCACGCATCGCATAAATATGCATGAGAATTCCCCTCCTTAAGTTCTTCCGTTTGACGAGAGAATATATAATTTAATGAATTTTAGAGAACTAGGCTTGCGCGCCGAATTGGCGGACAGGTGCAGGCGTATTGGGTTTGCTGAGCCTACACCCATTCAAAAGAAGGCTATTCCGGCAATTCTGCAGGGCGGCGATGTCATCGGCACTGCTGAGACCGGAACTGGAAAAACGGCGGCATTTTTGCTTCCGATAATACAAAAGGTCTGCGCCGGTTATAAGCCCGCGACGATGACCGTACTGGTGCTTGCACCGACCCGCGAGCTTGCAACGCAGATCGAGGCCGAATGCCGTAAATTTTCACCAAAGGGTGTTACTTGTGCCTGCCTGATCGGCGGGACCGGTTACGGCAAACAGACGCAGGCGTTAAAACGCGGGGTAAATATCCTGATCGCGACGCCCGGCCGCCTGATCGATTTTATGGAACAGGGCATGGTCAATTTCAAGGCCCTCGACACCCTGGTCCTGGACGAAGCCGACCGGATGCTCGATATGGGCTTTCTGCCCGCGATCAAACGGATCGTCAAGGCCTGCCCGGACGAGAGACAGACGTTGTTCTTTTCGGCTACAATGGCAGGCGAGATCGAATATATCGCCCGGCAGATCGTGAAAGACCCGACATACGTCGAGGTCTCAAAACGCGGAATGGCGGCGGTCACTATCGAGCAAAGGGCATATCCGGTCGCTCATCAATTCAAGGTACCGCTGCTTCTTGACCTTCTTGGCAAAGAAGACCTAGAGCGTGTGCTCATTTTCACCAGGACCAAGCGCGGTGCCGACCGGATCGCCCATATCTTGGAGCGGCAGGAGCATAAGTCGAACCGCATTCACGGCGACCGTTCACAGTCGCAGCGCGAGGCGGCGTTGGCCAGCTTTAAGGCCGGGCGGACGCGGATCCTTGTTGCCACCGATGTGGCGGCGCGCGGCATTGATATCGACGCGGTCTCGCACGTTATAAACTATGACGTGCCTGCCGCTCCGGAAGACTATGTTCACCGGATCGGGCGAACCGGCCGCGCCGGCAACAAGGGCCAGGCCATCACATTTTTCACGCTTGCCGAAGAACATTCGCTGCGGGCGATCGAAAAACTTACCGGCCAGCAGGTCGAGCGGATTTTCCTGCCCGATTTCGGCGGTGTTCAGCCGGTCGAAGCAGCCGCAAAAGGCGCGGCTTCGGGCCGTTCGTTCAGGTCATTTGGCGGGCGGCGGCGGCGCTAGGCCCAAGGGAGGAATTGTATGAAGAATGAGAAATATTCAGCGGGCGACACGGTCGCAATGCTCTGTTCCGGCTGTGATGAGGAAACAAGCCATTCGATCCAGACGGTCACAAAGCTTGGTAAGATCTCGGCTGCCGTATGCGATACGTGTCAAACGTCAAGCACTTTTAAGGCAGGTGTAAAGACCGGGGTAGCGGCCGGGAATGCCAAGGCGGCCAAACCTTACGACCGGGCAAAGCGGTATCGCAAGGGCCAGGCAATGACGCATCCGGTTTTTGGCCACGGTGAAGTTACGGCCGTTCTGGAACTGGAAAAGATCGATGTCCTGTTCGGCGACCGGACACGCAGGCTGATCCACGCGCAGGAATAAGGCTGCTTTGCTGAAAAAAAAGATAAAAAGAGGCGCCCGGGTCACGAGCGCCTCTTTTTTTGTCCGGCAAGGCGGACGGCCTTATCTTCGCCCCTTTAAGAGAAAACCGAGGACAAGGCCGACCGCGGCGGATATGAGAATGGTCTGGCCAGGCTTTTGCCGAGCGAATTCCTTTGCATCCTCGATCAGCTGTTTCGGATCTTTATCCTGAAGTTCCTTGAACTTCTCGCCCGCCCAAGCCGCTTTTTCCTCGGCAAAGGCTTTGGCCCTGCCGGCAGCGTCGTTCAATCTTTGTCCGTATTCCTGTGCCTGCATCTTCAGATCTCCTAAGAACTCATCGTCCACGCGGCCCTCGCGCTCCACAGGTACGAGGCCTTGCTCCAATTCCCTTTCCGCCTTTTTTACTTCTGCTTCAAATTCCGACATTCGCGTATTCCTCCAATGCTTGAGACTCGGCCGCTCTTCCCCTTCCCGAGCGTTCCACGGCTGTCTCTGATGAAACCGATATCTATCGAGTTGTAACGAAAAATTCCGCGCGAATGTTCCGGCTTTGTGCAATTGCGATTCGCTGTGAACAAAACCGCGTCCTCAGGCGTTTAGCTGTAACAGATTATTTGCAAGCGACTTCTTGCCGTTCTTCTTTGCGAACTTTGTGTCCGCCCTTTGCGGTCTTTGTGTTGACGTGTTTCCTAACCACAAAGAGCACAAAGTGAAGACACAAAGGGCACAAAAGTACTGGCAACGCTCAAGCCAAGGTGATCGACGGCGGTAGAAATGCCCCAATAATGATCGGTCCCGGTGCGGCATTATACTGTTCGTGTTGGGCGATCTCTACCGCCATAAAAATTTGTCCCGGATCGCTTGACAGCGGCCCAAGCGAAATGCGAATCTTATGATTTCGCAGGGTGAGTAAGCACTTACTTAATGCGTTTTTTATGGAGTAGAAATTGATCGACGACCTTTTAAAATGTGACCATCACGGCCGGATGCCCGGGGACCAACGGCGGGCGCAAATACTGCAGTCCGCCTTTGATCTGTTTTCGCAGAAAGGTTTCAGCGGCACCACGACCAAAGACATAGCTCGGCGCTCGGGCGTTTCCGAAGCTATGGTCTTCAAACATTTTTCATCGAAAGATGAGCTTTACGCCGCTATCCTTGAAGCAAAAAAATGTTCGGAGGGGCTTCACAAATATCCCTGGGAGAGCAATGAACCGATGCTCGCCGCAATGGAGGCAAAGGACGATCTCGGCGTTTTTTACCACTTTGCGCGGCAGGCGCTGGAAAAGCACCAGGCGGATGTTGCCTTTATGCGCCTGTTGTTCTATTCGGCGCTTGAAGAACACGAGCTGGCGGAGAGATTTTTTGGCGAGTTCGTGCACGAGATCTACCGTTTTCTCGGCAACTATATTGCAAAACGCCAGGCTGACGGGGCGTTTAGAAAGATCGATCCGCGCATAGTTGTCCGGTCGTTCCTCGGGATGCTGCTTCATCATTCGCTGAATAATATTCTTTGGGACAGAAAGCGGAAAATTCTTGATATCGATAATGAAACTGCGGCGAAAAGCTTCGCGGAGATGATACTCCGCGGGGCCGCGGCCGTTCCTTTTACGGCAGCTACCTAAGACCATCTGATCCACAATGTTAAAGACGATGCAATCCTATTTCCTGGTCCTTGCTTTGGCCGTTTTTGCCGGTGTCGGCCTGACGGGCTGCGGTGCAAGCGCAAATACTACCGCCAACGCAAATACGCAGCCGCAGGTCATTGATGTAAAGACCGTCCAGGCTGTGGTCAAACCGATCCCGACCTATATTGAGGCAACCGGCAACCTCGCCAGCGATGCTCAAACCGATGTCGCGCCGGCGGTGGCCGGAAAGATCGCCGAAGTTAACTTCGATATCGGCAGC